>JBDOMX010000619.1:0-4772 GCA_039831615.1 Planctomycetaceae bacterium | reverse complement strand
ATATCGTCAAGGGTCAGTTGCAACCACCTGACGATGTTCGTCGACGTGCAGGCCAACCTCCTCTTCTACGTGATTGCCGCCTGGGAGGAGGGTTTCACCGGATACGTCGTGGACTACGGCAGCTATCCGGATCAGAAACGGACGTATTTCACGCTCCGTGACGCAAGGCACACGCTGGCGATGGCGACCAACACGAGCGGCCTGGAAGGCTCGATCTATGGCGGACTCGAACGTTTGACGGAACACCTGCTGGGCCGCGAATGGAAACGCGACGACGGCGCGATGGTTCGCATCGAACGTTGTTTGATCGACGCCAACTGGGGATCGTCCACGGACGTCGTCTACCAGTTCTGCAGGCAATCGAGTTTTGCCGGCATCGTCATCCCGAGTCATGGTCGGTTCGTCGGCGCTTCCAGCCAGCCATTCTCTGAGTACAAGCGGAAACCCGGAGATCGCGTCGGACACAACTGGCGAATACCGAACGTGCGAGGCAAACGTGCCGTGAGGCACGTCGTTTATGACACGAACTATTGGAAGTCGTTCGTCCAGTCTCGGCTCGCAGTCGCAATGGGCGACCAGGGATGCTTGTCGCTGTTCGGCGACAATCCTGACCAACATCGCCTCTTCGCGGAACATCTCACCGCCGAGTATCGGGTGAAGACCGAAGGCCGGGGTCGCGCCGTTGACGAGTGGAAGATGCGCCCCGAACGGAGCGACAACCATTGGTTCGACTGCCTGGTCGGATGCTGCGTCGCGGCGTCCATTCAGGGCGTGGCACTCGAAGGAACGCAGACAGACGATCCAGCGAAACGGAAGCGGGTCAGCTTCGCGGAACTTCAGCGGAGGCGACGCCGATGAAACAGTCCCGGACCAGACGCTCGGAATGTGGCATCAGCTGTCCCAAATGCGGGTGCCGCCATTTCTACACAACGCATACCGAACCGCTCCGCGACGGGCGTATCCGACGTCGCAAGGAATGCCGGCACTGCGGTCGCAGGATCGTGACTTACGAAGCGCCCCAACTGATCCTGCAGGAGCCAGATTGCCAGATGTAGCACTCCTGGCCGACTTTCTCAGTTTCGGCGCGCATCGCGGTTTCAAATTGGCATAGGTAACCAAGGGACGGACGGTCGGTCCGGCACGAGCAAGTGGACTCTTCGCCGGGTGGCCTCTTCGCCGGTCGACTGTCCCCCGGAGACCCTCCAATGGCCGACGACCTCAAGGACACGATTCGCGAAAACGCCCAGGGGCCGGCCAAGGCCGCTGGTGATTCCGGGTCGATGGAGCAGCACAAGCTGACCGACCAGATCGACGCCGACCGCTATTTGTGTGCGAAAGACGCAGCCAAATCGAAGCGTCGCGGTCTCGTATTCAACAAATTTGTTCCACCGGGAGCGTCGTAGTGTTCGCTTGGTTGTCCACCTTGTTTTCGCCACAATCGTCGATCGCGACGCGGGTCCCTGCGGCGCGATTGGTTCGCGCCCGCTACGACGCGGCGGCGACCAACCACGACAACCGCCGTCATTGGGCCAACGCCGACAACCTCTCGCCGAACGCCTCCAACAGCCCTGACGTGCGCAGCGTACTGCGTGACCGCGCCCGCTACGAGGTAGCAAACAACAGTTACGCACGAGGCATCGTCACAACTCTGGCAAACGACCTGGTTGGAACCGGCGCGCGTCTACAACTGCTTACCGCCGACCCGGATGCGAATCGGGCAATCGAGCGGGAATTCATGATTTGGGCCAGGGCCATCGGACTTGCAGAGAAACTGCGGACGATGCGTGCGGCAAGGGCGCAGGACGGCGAGGCGTTCTGCGTTCTGACCAGCAATCCGCAACTTGCGACGCGGGTGAATCTCGACTTGAAGCTGATCGAGGCGGACCAAGTCACGACGCCCGACTTCAACCCGCTGGTATCAAACGCCGTCGACGGAATCGTTTTCGACGCCGCCGGCAACCCCATCGAATACCACGTCTTAAAACATCATCCTGGCGAATCGCGAATGGGTGTGCCGTCGATGAACGGATATGACCGCATTCCTGCGGAATCAGTGCTGCATTGGTTTCGCACCGATCGGCCGGGCCAGTCGCGCGGCATTCCGGACATCATGCCCGCACTTCCACTATTCGCGCAACTGCGCCGGTTCACGCTGGCAGTGCTTTCGGCCGCCGAAACTGCGGCCGACTTCGCGGGTATCCTCTACACCGACGCGCCGGCCAATGGCGAGGCGGACTCCGCCGAACCATTCGAGCCGATCGAGCTTGAAAAACGCGCGCTGTTGACAATGCCGGGCGGCTGGAAGATGAGCCAGATGGAGGCGGAGCAGCCGGCAACGACCTACGGTGAGTTCAAGCACGAGATCCTCAACGAGATCGCCCGCTGCCTGAACATGCCGTTCAATATCGCGGCCGGAAATTCATCGGGCTACAACTACGCCTCCGGCCGTCTCGATCACCAGACGTACTTCAAATCGATCCGCGTCGACCAGTCACATCTCGAATGTGTCGTCCTCGACCGAATTCTGGCGGCCTGGTTCGACGAGGCCGTGTTGATTCCCGAGCTCCTGCCCGCCGGAATCGGTCCGATCGCCGACTGGCCGCACCAGTGGTTTTGGGACGGACACGAACACGTCGATCCCGCCAAGGAAGCCAACGCGCAAGCCACACGGCTGGCCAATCACACGACCACACTCGCCGACGAATATGCGCGCCGCGGGCAGGACTGGGAGAACCAGCTGCGCCAGCGGGCCAAAGAACTGACGCTCATGCAGGAATTGGGGCTGACGACCGCCGAGTCGCAGCCCGGAACAGACACTGAGGAACCAACAGACACTGAGGAACCATTTGATGAAGAAGAAGCGGAAACAACGCGTCAAGCCGCCTGAGCAACGTCAGGTCGATCTTGTCAGCTCAGAAATCAACATCGAAGCGGCTGCTGCCGAGCAACCGGAGCATGTGCGCCGGTTTTCGATGACGGCCTACACCGGTGGCGCGATGGTACTCGCTGGTTGGCGGTATCCGGTCGTCGTGGACCTGGCTGGGTTGACGGTCGGTAAACAGGATCGCCCGATCCTGCTCGATCATACCCGCGACGTCGACTTTGTGATGGGTCAGACCGACCGCATCACGGTCGAGAACCACCGGCTGCTCGTGGCTGGCGAAGTGATGGGAGATTCCGCCAAGGCGCGGCAGGTGATCGCACTGGCCGACCGTGGATTCTCCTGGCAGGCCTCAATCGGAGCGCGAGCCGGACAGGTCGAGCTTGTGGCCAGGGGCAAGACGGTCGAAGTCAACGGGCAGGATTTCACCGGTCCGGTCAATGTCGCCCGCAGCGCCACGCTTGGCGAAGTCAGCTTCGTCGTGCTGGGTGCGGACGAAAACACGTCCGCGCAGATCGCCGCTTCCACAAATCAATCCGAAAAGGAGATCGACATGGATTTCGCAGAATGGCTCGAAGCACAGGGTTTCGATGCCGACGAACTGACCGACACACAAACCACCAACCTGCAGGCACTGTTCGCGAAGCAGGGTGAACGCACGGATGCGGCAACCGGCCAGGTCGGCACCGCAACTCCCGGAACCGGGACTCCCGGAGCCGTGACCGCCGGCAACGCCACGGGCGTCATTGAGGACGAGAACCCCGTGGCAACCCTGCGTGCGGAACTCGCCGCCGAAACGGCGCGAGTGAACTCCATTCGCAAGATCTGTGCTGGCGAGCATCCGGAGATCGAGGCGAAAGCGATCGCCGAAGGTTGGGACGAAACCCGCACGGAGTTGGAAAGGTTGCGAGAGACACGACCTCAGGGACCGGCCATTCACTCCGAGGATGGTCACGGTTCGTTCGCCGATGGCATTGAGGCCGCACTGTGCATGTCGGCCGGCAACATCTCCGAAGAGACGTGCGGCACGATGTTCAGCGACCGGGCGATGGAAGCCGCGTTGAGTAAACAACTGCGCGGCGTCGGTCTGCACTACCTGATGCACAACGTCATTCGCGCGGCCGGCAAGCACGTCAAACCGGGTCTCGTCGACAACGACTTCATCCGAGCTGCCATGTCGGCCGACCGTTCCATCCAGGCGGCGGGCGGGTTCTCCACAATCTCGCTGACCGGCATTCTCTCCAACGTGGCCAACAAGACGATGCTGGCTTCGTTCGAATCGGTCGACAACGTGCTCGGCCGGATCGCCGCGCAGGCGGATGCCAATGACTTCAAGCAGGTCACCAGCTACCGCATGACGGGGATCGGCGAATTCAAGAAGGTCGGCCCCGACGGGGAACTGAAGCACGGGACGCTGGGAGAAGAGACGTTCCAGAATCAGGTCGAGACATACGGAACGATTCTTTCGCTCAATCGGCAGATGATGATCAACGACGATCTCGGCGCATTTCTGCGGTTGCCCCGAATCATCGGTCGGCAGTCGGCCATCAAGTTGCAGAAAGTCGGCTTCGGTCTGTTGCTCGCGAACGCCGGCGGGTTCTTCGCTGCTGGTAATAACAACTACTTCGAAGGGGGTGACACCAATCTGCAGATTACGTCACTGACCACGGCCGAGCAGATGTTCTTCGACCAGAAGGACGACAACGGTGATCCGATTTCGATCACGCCTGGCGTGCTGCTGGTGCCGACATCGCTCAAAACGATCGCCGACCAACTGCACAACGACGTGACGGTCAACGAGACCACGACGGCCAACAAGCCCAAACCGAATCGCAACCCGCACGCCGGCAAGTTCCAACCGGTCGCCACGCCCTGGCTGAACGCCCAGTCG
>JBDOMX010001013.1:0-4775 GCA_039831615.1 Planctomycetaceae bacterium | reverse complement strand
GCTTCCGACGATGTGGTAGAACATGAGCTATTCGAGGAATTTGACACTGGTGCTCACTCATTCCTTCATGACGATACTCTGGAACGGCTACGCGAAGCCGGATACCTGAGCGCTGTCTTGGTTACTCAATCAGCCGAGGTACGTCGGCGATGGATCGAATTGCGAGATAGGGATAGAGATCGCCCCGCTGAAGAAATCAGGAAAGCCCGAGATTGGAACGAGTTATTCAGCATGTGCTATCGAATCATCGAACTGCTCGAAACAGAGTGACTGCTGGGTGGCATGCTTATCCGGTAGCGAGTGCAATGCTCCTGCTGAGAAGGACAGGCGTCGCAGTCGTATCAGTGTGTAGTCTGGATTGGAATTATCGAGGGCGCTCACACCATGATGATGTCTGATCTCTTCGTCACTTGTCGGCCGCGTGACTCGGTTGAGATCTGCGACTTGCTCGCTGCGAATCGCGTTCGAGCCAATCTGCGAGAGAGGACGTGACGTGCGGTCGCGCAGATCCTCGTCCCCATCTCAGAGAGTGACGACACACGCAGGCATGTCCGTCGTATCGAGAGTTACCTCAACCAGCGCAAGTCTTTGCTCAAGCAAATCAGGCAACAATGGACTCGCGTGTCGTTCGCCGTCATGATCACAGCCACGAACGGGCATGCGGAAGGCAGCTACACTCGTCGCGTCTATCTGCGCCCACAACTGCTCGAACTGATGAACTCACTTGGTGTGTCGTTTGATTTGGAAGTGTGTCCTGGTTCGGACGAAGCGTAACCACCCAAGTGGCACATCCCAGACTAACGGGATGGGCGTTGCGTGCGGCTCACCGGGAATTCGCAGTGGCGTGCATTGTCGTGGTTCGTTGAAAAAGCTATGCATGAACCAGACAACGTGACGGCGAATTCCTTAAAGGTGACGACATGAGTGATTTCCGCGTTGAACGCGATTCGATGGGTGAAGTGCAGGTTCCCGCGCAGGCGTATTATGGGGCTCAAACGCAGCGGGCGGTCGAGAACTTTCCAATCTCAGGCTGGCCGTTACCGCCAGCATTGGTGCAGGCGATGGGCCTGGTCAAGTACGCCTGTGGCGTGGCCAATCGCGACCTGGAAAAACTGACCGGCTCGGGCAAGAACCCGCTCTCTGATCAGCAGGTGACGGCCATGCTGGACGCCGCGCGGGAAGTCGCCGCTGGCAAGTGGGATGCCGAATTCCCCATTGACGTCTTCCAGACGGGCTCAGGGACGTCGAGCAATATGAATGTCAACGAGGTGATTGCCAACCGGGCGATCGAAATCCTCGACGGTGACCGCTTCAGTGCGGACAAGCCGGTGCATCCCAATGACCATGTCAACATGGGTCAAAGTACCAACGACACGTTCCCCACGGCCATACACGTGGCGGTTGCGACAGCGATCAACACCGAACTGGTACCCGCATTGGAACGCTTTCGTGATTCGCTCGCCGCCAAAGCGGCGGCTTGGGATCAGATAATCAAGATCGGCCGCACTCATCTGGCCGATGCGACCCCTTTACGGCTGGGGCAGGAATTCGGCGGGTTCGCGCGTCAGTTGGCACTCTCGGCTGAACGAGCGGGTCGTGCGAAGGATGCCGTGCTTGAATTGCCGGTGGGCGGGACGGCGGTTGGGTCGGGCATCAATACGCATCCGGAGTTTGGCAAGCGTGTTTCAGCGGTGTTGGCGGAAGAGACCGGGTTGGCGTTCGTCGAAGCGGTCGACCATTTCGAGGCCAACGCACAACGCGATGGTCTCGTAGAATGTCACGGCCTGTTGAAAGGCATTGCTTCCACGCTGTTCAACGTGGCGAATAATATCCGCTGGCTCGGTGCCGGGCCGCGATGTGGGTTCTATGAAGTGAAACTTCCCGACCGGCAGCCGGGCAGTTCGATCATGCCGGGCAAGGTCAACCCGGTCATGTGCGAAAGCATGATGCAGGTGACCGCGCGCGTGATGGGCAACGATCAGACGATCGCCGTCAGCGGTGCCGCCGGTGGCCAGTTCCAGTTGAACATCATGATGCCCGTGATGGGTCAGACAACGTTGGAGAGCATCCGACTGCTGGCGAGTGTGACGAATGCGTTTGTCGAGTTCTGTGCCGACGACATGGAGGCCAACACTGAAGCCTGTGAGGCGGCGGTCGAGAAAAGCCTGTCGATGGTGACCAGCCTGAACCCGCACATCGGCTACGAGAAAGCGTCCGCGTTGGCGAAAGAAGCCTTCAAGACCGGCAAGACGATCCGCGAACTCTGTCGCGAACAGAACGTCTTACCTGAAGAGACGCTGGCCGAGGCGCTCGATCCCTTCCGTATGACCGAACCGCAGGCCTGATCGACTCGCGTTCAATTACCGACCACCTTGCCCCGACTTGAGTCGCACGTACTCTTTGATAAAGGCGTCCTGGCTCATCCCGCCACGGACTGTGATGCCGGCCTTCTCAAACGACTGTCGGGTGCGCTGGCTGGCGGCCCATTCTTCCTTGGAGAGGTTTCCGTTTTTGTCGCGGTCGAGGTATCCGAATGTGGTCCGTGCTGCTGCGGATGGATCAGTCGCGCCACGGCCTAAACTGAACCGAGCCCCCGAATTGCCGGACTGGCCGGTGATGCGGGATGTTCGGTTCCCCTGCGGCTGAGTACCGCCTGAAGAACCACGTGAGCCCCTGCGCGACGAAGAGCGGCTGGCAGTGCTCGACGTTTTTGCGTCTTCCTCTTTCTTAATGGTGACGATTTCCTTAGGCGTCACGAAGCCATCACCGTTGCGGTCCAGGCCGGCGAATTCGAGTGACTGGTCGATGCCGCGCCCTTTCCATTGCCGCCACTCATACAGCCCGATCTGTCCGTCGGCGTCGGTGTCACCTTCCTCGTAGTCTTCGGGAAGGTCGAGGTTCACGCGCTGTCTTTCCTTCTTGATCCGTTTGGATTGCGGTTTCGCGGGGGTGCGTCCTCGGTCATCACGTCGCGAATCATCACGACGTCCATCGTCGCGGCGTTGTTCGGAGTCCCGTCGCTGCTGCGATTCCCGTTCCTCGCGCATTTGTTGAAAGACCTTTCCCAGATCTCCGGCGGACAGACTTGTCATCCCGCGTTTCTTCATCATGTCGACTAAGGGCATGCGAGAATTGGCGGCTTCCTTGGTGTCGATGCGACCGTCCTTATTCTGGTCGTAACGCGACATCATCATCTGCGTGATAAAACTGCTGCGGTCTCCGCCACTGTCTCGACCGCGATCAGAGCCTCCGGGGCGTCCACCGCTGTCTCTACCGCGATCGAATCCACCGGGGCGTCCGCCGCCTCCGGGCCCACGTCCGCCACTGTCTCCTCCACCGGGCCGTCGACCAGGTTGAGCGTGAAGTTGGGTGGCTGCCAGCAGGACTGTGAGACCGGCGGCGAACGAAATCATGGAATGACGATGAAACATTGGCCAGATTCTCCAAACTCGCGCGGTCTTATCGACCGCCAGACGTGTTGAATCAGGATAGGCATTTGAAAGGTGCGGAATAAACCCCGGATCTGACAAAATGTATCGGAAAACTCTGAAACTTGACATAAGCTAAACTGGTACAAGTAGCTACGGAAGATTAGCCAGATAAAACCCATTGTGCTGGCATAGTGCCTCGCTTAGGGTGAATGTCCGCATTTCGGCGATCGTGAGGCCGCTGTCAGTTGAAGGCCTTTCGATCGTCCTGTTCCCACACAAACCACACCCGTTAATTCACGCAACGTCCATTCCCCTCGTGGTCAGTTGTTCTGACCGAACTTCCTGTTCCGAAAATGGTTACAACATGCGATTACATTCTTCACTCCGCGTGCGACTTTCGTTTCTGGTGGGATTCGGGGCCATTACTTTGCTGGCGACCCCGTTCGCCGAAGCACAACGTAACGGAAGATCCCGAGGTAATCGTAGTCGGGGCGGAGGTCTGATCAGCACGGCATTGGGCGAAGCGGCCCGTGCCGAACTGAAATTGACCGACGATCAGATTTCAAAGGTGGAAATGCTCGCCGGAAAGTCCCGGATGACCTCCGAATCCATGAAACCATTCACGGATCAGTTTCGCACGGCCAAGACGGACGAGGCCAGACAGGCGATTCAGGTCCAGATCCGTGAAGCGGCCACCAAGTTGAGTCGCGCGGCCGAGGCAGAATTACCCAAAGTGCTCTCGCCAACCCAAGTGATCCGCTTGCGTCAACTGATGCTGCATCGAAACGGGATCCGGGCCATTACCCGTGAAGACGTTGCCGCGAGTCTCAAGTTGACCGATACACAGAAACAGCAATTCGCCAAGGTTATCGAGGAGCGAAATCAGGCAGGTCGCAGTTTGGGTTTCAGGGCTACCCAGGAAGATCAAGAGAAGTTCAGCAAGGAATGGGATGGCAAAATGTTGGCCGTGCTGAATGCGGATCAACAGAAGACATGGGTCGTCAGCTTGGGACCACCGCCAGTAGAGTTGGCAGAGCAGGCCGATCCGGCTGAAAAACCGGCCCCGAAATCTGTCACGGAAAAACCATCCAAGACTGATCCCGCCAAAACCGATCCGACCGAAACCAAACCCGATGACGACAAGCCGGTGGTGGCTTCCTTTGGTGGTGACATGCCGAAAGAAGGCAAGCTTCCCAAGCATCTGCAATTCAACTTCCGTCAGGCGCGGTGGGATGTTGTGCTGAAAATGTTCGCCAAGGCGGCTGGTCTGTCGTTGGATCTGAATGCCAAACCGTCCGGCACATTCAGTTATTACGACAACGCCAAGTACACGCCGATTGAGGC
>JBDOMX010000913.1:0-4780 GCA_039831615.1 Planctomycetaceae bacterium | reverse complement strand
CTGAATTGAAACAGCGGGACAGTGGTCGGCGCACATTCTTGTGAAAAACGAATTTTGGAACCCGAGATCCGACTTTAGGACAGAAGTTCGCTCACCACACGGGCTTCGAAGACACCAGTGAGCTTCTCTTCCAGACCGTTGCGGTAGTAAGAAAGCCTCTGGTGATCGAGGCCCAAAATGTGGAGCATTGTCGCATGCCAGTCGGGGACGCTGACCTTGTCCTCCGCGGCGGCGAAGCCGATCTCGTCCGTCGTCCCGTGGCTGAGGCCGCCTTGCACACCACCGCCCGCCATCCAGCTGACCATCGCGTTTTTATTGTGGTCACGGCCGTCGTCGCCCTGCGCGATCGGCAGACGTCCGAACTCGCCGCCCCAAACGACGAGCGTGCTGTCCAGCAGTCCTCGAGCCTTCAGGTCTTTCAAGAGCGCGGCAATCGGCTGATCCGTGCGCCCGCAGCAGTTGATGAGTCCCTTCTCGAGTCCGCTGTGGTGGTCAAACGGCTGAAAATCAAGGTACAGCTGCACGAAACGGACACCACGTTCAACGAGACGACGAGCGATCAGACATCGCCGACCGTAAGAATCAGTGGGTTCCTGGTCCAGTCCGTACATCGCCTGTGTTTCTGCCGTTTCCTGATTGAGATCGAGCGCATCGGACGCCGCCAGCTGCATGCGCGCTGCCAGTTCGTAACTTGCAATCCGCGCTCCAAGTTCC
This sequence comes from Planctomycetaceae bacterium, assembly GCA_039831615.1. Lineage (GTDB taxonomy): Bacteria > Planctomycetota > Planctomycetia > Planctomycetales > Planctomycetaceae > S139-18. The sequence goes on along the minus strand of JBDOMX010000913.1, from coordinate 4,066 downwards.
GGGTGTGATGAATGTTCGCGCTGATGCAGTCGGTCCAGTCGCGAGATTAAGTCGCGTTCCAGATGAGTCACGCTCGACGGTTCGTCAAATCCTGGCTTGAGATCCAGAACGGGTGACCCTTGAGATCGAAAACGCGTGCCCTGGTAAACCGGTGGCAGAAACCCGGACTGCCAGCTTTGTGTTCTGTTGACCGGAAGTCCCTTTGGATCATCAAGGACGACATACGCCGGCAGACTTTGATTGACCGTTCCCAGGCCGTACGTGACCCAGCCGCCCAGACTGGGGAGTCCGGGGAGTGTGTTGCCGGAGTGGATCTGGAACAGCGCTGGTTCGTGAGTCAGGTTTGTGGTGTACATCGATCGCACCATCGCAATATCGTCGACACAGCCGGCAAGGTGCGGCATCACCTCAGAAACCCACATCCCGCATTCACCATGTCTGGCAAACCTGAAGGGAGACCGCATGAGCGCGCCGGCGGCGCCGGGACTCTCGACTTCGCCCGCGATCTTTTCGAAATATGACTTTCCATGGTTCCTGTCGAGTTCCGGCTTGGGATCGAACAGATCCATCTGGCTTGGCCCGCCATTCATGAATAAATGAATGACGGAATTTGCCCGAGGCTGAATGTGCGGTGCTCGCGGCCTGAGATCATAGACCCTTCGCGGCTGGCTTTGAGATTGTGTCCCTGGTTCGTCACCGTATACATCGCTGCTAAGAAGTGATCCGAGCGCCGCACCATAAATTCCACCACCAACATGGTCGAAAAAGCTGCGTCGATTGATCGGAGCGGTGAATTGGCTGGACATGAATTTCAATCGATGTACAGGAAGTCAGCGGAATTCATGAGGGCATGACACACATTGTCAAACGCTAAAATCGCAGCTTGATGCGGGTCGGATTCTCCGTGACGAACGACGAGCCTCGGTACGTTGCTGCTGCCGGTGCCGTCGTCCCAGTCGTGAGCGTATGGATTCCCGTCTTCATCCGCGATCAACACGAATGCAACGCGTCCGTTGCGTCTCGCCTGATTCAGCATTCTCAAGTCGATCGCAGATGCGGGAGCACTCTTGACGTAAGTCCCGACTGGTACATCTGTCTCTCCAGACTGGATTCTCCCGAAGTGTTCAAATGCCTGCTGGTGGCTGGCCTTCGTCTTTTCGTAGCTGGACCAGGTGGCCCGTTCAATGCCCGGTGGAATCATCATCGCGGACTGTTTGAACGAGTTTGATTGCAGCACGCCCAAATCCAGACGTGCTGCTTTCCACGTCTCATCCCCCAGGTTGCTGACGTCGAACTCAACAAGTCCCCTCCTCAGTTCGCGAGCCTGAGACCACACCGAAATCAAATCATCTTCATAGACGGTGTCGGGATGGGAGTGGCGGATCCACAGATGTGCTGCCGCGGGAACGGCCGTCTTCACCCCATCCAGTTTTCGCAGCCATTCCGATGTTAGCTCGCTAAGAGAAGTCAGCATCATTTCACGCTCGTCGTCGGTCGGATGGCGACCGCAGGCGACCAGCCATGCTTGCTCAATTTGTGCGGCTGGGTCATCGCCGGCCTCACGGCGGATGCGGGCGGCAAAAAAACGGCTGAACTCGTGAACTCGTTTGTTGTTGAGTAAGTGCAACGCCTGAGGAGCGACAATGGAATCTCGGCGTTCGATGCAATTGGGGTTCAATTGTGGAAGATCGAAATTGTCCAGGATGGTTAGATGTGCGGTCCGTCGCTGCAGGACGTAGATCGTCCGCCGCCAGCGGTTGTCCTGTCCGACGCTGACCACAAGCCCGTCATCGCGAGAATCAAGTGCGTCCGCCGGTCCATACGGCCTGAGGTCCAGCCTCCCGGCCACACTCAACAGACAATCCCTCAGCACTTCGCCTTCCATTCGCCGCATTGGCATTCGGGAAATCAGCCTGTTATCCGGGTCCAGCTGCATGTGTTGAGGTGTCACATCAGACGACTGCCGCCAGGTCATTGAATTCATCAACAGACGATGCATCGTCTTGATCGACCATCCCTGGCGAACAAATTCTGTCGAAAGCCAGTCGAGGAGCTCAGGATGTGTGGGTCGTGCACCGGTTGCCCCGAAGTTGTCCAGGGTGGAGACGATTCCGGTCCCGAAATGATGTTTCCAGATTCGATTGACCATCACGCGCGCCGTCAACGGGTGACCGGGATTGGTCAGCCAGCGGGCAAACGCTAACCGTCGTCCTGTGGTCGCCTCGAACGGTGGTTCCACGTCGAATGGAGTCATCCCGTTGGTCAGCACTGATGGGACTCCCGGACCAACAGGACGACCCGGCGTCAAATAGTTCCCACGTTTCAGAAGATATGTGGGTGATGGTTCTCCACGATCCCAGAGAGCCCGAATTCGAGGTTCCGGTTCACGTCGCTCCTCGATTGCTTTTATCGATTTTTCTGCCTGTTTTGCGGCTTCAGCGAATTCCGGCTCCAGCTTCTTCAACGCCTCCGCATCCGGAGAATCAGGAGCATGACGCTTCGTGAATTCTGTCTGTTTCTCGGCAAGAGTTTGTTGTACGGATTCGATTTCCGCATCGAGTCCCTGTTCGTGTGACTGCCATGTATGCCGCTCTTCGTCCTGGACATGATTCAGAAATCGGCGTTTGGTCGGCTCAAGCCAGTCATGTTCGTCGATCGCGCCTTTGAAGACGGCGGCGAGACGGTAATAATCGCGTTGAGGAATCGGATCGAACTTGTGCGAGTGACACCTTGCACATCGTACTGTCAGGCCCATTACGGACGAGGATAAGACCTCGATTTCGTCGTCAATGATTTCCAGCCGATCCGGAACAAACGCGGTGATTCCTGCATAGGTGCCGTCCGGCGCCATCCGCAGGAATCCGGTGGCCACGAGGTTGTCATAGATCTCGTCGGTGATGCTGTCCGCGTGGCGATAGTCCACCAGCTCATCACCGGCAATCTGCTCAACCAGAAACCGGTCGTAGGGTTTGTCGTTATTCAGCGAACGAACGACGTAGTCTCGATAGCGATATGCCTCGCGGCGAACCTGATCTGCATGTTGCCCGCCTTCGGAATCAGAATAGCCGGCCAGATCAAGCCAGTAGCGGCCCCAACGTTCGCCATATCGGGGCGAAACCAGCAATCGCTCGATGACACGCTGCCATGCGTCGATTGAGGTGTCGGCCAGAAAGCTATTAACTTCGTCCGGGGTCGGGGGCAACCCGGTCAGATCGAATGTCGCACGTCGAATGAGCGTCGTCCGGTCCGCCTCGGGCGAGAAGTTCATGCCGTTTGCGATCAATTCGCGCTGCATAAACGCATCAACCGGATTGCTCGCGAGTTCCGTCATTTCGGGTATGGAGACAGCACGAGGTGGCTGAAACGACCAGAAGTTCCGATCCTCTTCGCTGACGAGCGGGTCCGGCCGATGGTCGGCGACGTCCTCCGGAATGTCTTCTTCGGGAGCACCTGCGGAGATCCATGCTGATAACAAGGCGATTTCTGCCTTGTCCATCGGCTTGACACTGACGGCCGCCAGTTTGTCGAGAGGCGGCATTTCTTTGGCATGAATCCTTTTGAGAAGCAGGCTTTCCCCGGGATTGCCGGGCACCATGGCCGGCCCCGACTTTCCTCCCTTGAGGATAGAAGCCTTCGTGCGCAGGTCGAGGTCGGCCTGCGGCTTTTGACGACCATGGCAAACGGTGCAGCGAAGTTGAAGAATCGGCAGAATGACGTGCTGGTTCACACGGCCCGCGTCAGTCGTCTCGGAGTTTCGAAATCTCGCCCCGGCAGTGATCCATCGCTGAATTGTTTCCTCGTCAACAGCTGCCAACTGCTTTTCGTCTTCAGGCGGCATGTGACCTTCATGGATGACTTCGTACAGCCTACTTTCCTCTGGTGTCTCCTGCGAAAGAATCGGCCCCGACTCGCTGCCTCTGAGGATTGATTGACGCGAACGCAGGTCGAGTTCCGATTTCTGTATTTCGCCGTGACATTTGAAGCAATACGTTTCAAAAATCGGACGGACGTCTTCTTCAAAGACAGGGTCACCTGACTGCTCGCCTGCGATCAGAGGCACAGTACA
>JBDOMX010000391.1:0-21111 GCA_039831615.1 Planctomycetaceae bacterium | reverse complement strand
GTTTGTTGGAATGTAGGCCGAAACTTCACCTTCCAGCGTTTCAATGATCGGCAGAGCAGTCATCGATCCGCCGCCCAGTTCGTCGCTGAGCTTGACCGCTCGTTCCAGGAGCCGACTGTGGCAGTAAAAAACGTCACCAGGAAACGCTTCACGTCCCGGCGGACGTCGCATCAGCAGCGACATCTGGCGGTAGGCAATCGCCTGCTTGGACAGGTCATCGTAGACCACCAGAGTATCTTCACCTTTGTACATGAAGTGTTCGGCCATCGCCGCGCCGGAATACGGAGCAATGTACTGCATCGGCGCCGGATCGGCGGAACTGGATGCGACAACGATTGTGTAGTCCAGCGCTCCATGTTCGCGCAGAACTTCGACCACACCGGCAACGGATGCCGCCCGCTGACCGCAGGCCACGTACACGCATTTGACGCCCGTGCCCTTTTGATTCAGGATGGTATCGATGGCCACCGCCGTCTTGCCCGTTTTACGGTCGCCGATGATCAGCTCTCGCTGACCGCGGCCGATTGGCGTCATCGCGTCGACAGCTTTAATCCCGGTCTGAAGCGGAATCTTCACTGGCTGTCGACCAGCTACGCCAACCGCTTCGTGCTCGACCGGTCGCGTGTCGGTCGTCATGATTGGTCCCTTGCCGTCCATGGGAAGTCCCAGTGGATTGACAACTCGCCCAAGCATGGCATCGCCCACGGGCACCGACAGGAGTGCCCCGGTTGATTTCACTTCGTCGCCTTCGGTGATCTTAAGGTAGTCCCCCAGGATCACGACGCCAACGCTGTTCTCTTCCAGATTAAACGTCAGACCACGAATCCCCCCGGGGAATTCCAGCATTTCACCGGCCATTGCTGTAGACAGACCGGTACATCGAGCGATGCCGTCCCCTACTTCAATGACCCGACCAACTTCCGCCGTCTGAATCTGACCGCGAAAGTCTTCAATCTCCTTCTGGATGACTGAAGCGATCTCGTCCGCTTTGAATTTCATTGAGTGTTCTCTCCGTCAAACGACCCGCCAGTGTTTTAATGCGGGTTCGCAGAGATGAGTCGTAAACAGTGTCACCGACCTGAATGACCAGGCCACCGATCAGAGATTCTTCGATCGATTCCCTGAGAATCGGATCGAATCCAAGTTTGCTTTTCAGTTGTTCGATAATCTGGCTTCGTGAAGCGTCTGACAACGGTTTCGCAGAACGAATCTGTACCCGCCGTTGCCCTGCCAGTTCTTCCTGGACCTCAGCCACAACTTCGCGAATCTGCTCCACCAGGCCGATCCGGCCATGTCGCACCAGCACCCTCAGAAAATTCGCAAAGAATTCGGAACACTTCGGTGCCAGAACCCGCTCAATCACGCCAAGCTTTTCGTCGCGACCAATGGAATCTGAAACCAGAATACGGCGGAAGTCAGCATTCTGACCGAGCACCTCGTCAATGAACGAAGTCAGCTCCGGAACAGCGTCGTCGACACCGTTCTCCTTTGCCGCGTTCAGATAAGACCGGGCGTAAAGACTCGCAACGGCCTGCGCGCCTGGATCTTCCAGCACGTGGTCGGGTCGAGTTTTCAGCTGCTCGGACATAGCCACCTCAGAATCCACATCCCACCGGACCGCCAAAACACGGGAGTCATTAGCCGGAAATTCCCGACAGAGCTTCCTGAATCAGACGTTCCTGATCACCATCGCTCAGTGCCCGACCCAGAACGCGTTCTGTAGCCAGAGCGACCTGACTGTTGACAGTGCTGAAGACTTCTGCCAGAGCCGCATCTTTGGCTCGACCGATGTCTTCCTTCGCTCGTTCACGCATGGACTCGACGTCAGCTTGAGCTTTGGCGACTATATCCTGACTGGTCCGTTCGGCGTCGCGTTTGGCTTCGGCAACCATTTCGGCAACCGTCTGCTCGGCTCCACGAAGCTTTTCTTCGTAGTCCGCAAGCGTTGCCTGCGACTTGCGCTGGCCCTCCTCAGCTTCCGCAATGGCCGCTCTGATTCCGGCTTCGCGCTTGTCCAGCCCTTCGATCATCGGGCCCCAAGCCGTTTTTTTCAGCACGAACAGGAAGATCAGAAAGACAATCAGGGACCATAGAGCAAGATCCGCCGTGAAAGCGATCGGAACACCGGTTTCATGATCCGCGGCATCGTCATGGCCGGCATCGTCATGGCCGGCATCGTCATGGCCGGCATCGTCATGGCCGGCATCGTCATGGCCGGCATCGTCATGGCCGGCATCGTCATGGCCGGCATCGTCTTTTTCCGCCGCGGCCGAATCGTCGGCAGCAAGCTCAGGGAAATTCGCGGCTGAGCACGCAATAACACTCACCAGGACCAGTGCCCTCGCCACTCCAAAAACGAACTGTCGCAACATCATTAAACCACGCCAGCCAGGAACAGAAAAATACAGACCGACAAACGATCACGACGCAATCGCACGCCAAATGGGAACAACCGACATCAGAGCATGCAGACAATCAGTGCGAAAAACGTTGCACCTTCGATCAACGCTGCGGCAACGATCATGGCCCCTCGAATGTCGCCAATCGCTTCCGGCTGACGAGCCATACTTTCCACGGCCGCCGCTCCAATTTTCCCAATCCCCAATCCGGCGCCGAGCAACACGATTCCGGCACCGATAGCGGCAGGAAACCTGTCTACGACGATTGGACCTTCTTGTGCCATGGCGGGAGCCGTCAGCGCCACGAATGCGGCAATCCCCAGACAGAAGTACTTCACAAATTGACTCACGAGAAACTCCTCTTCGAACAATGTTTCTACAGGAAAGGTTTTTGATTCCAATGACCAGACCGAACAGCCGGCCAAATTCACGATGGCCTTCATCTGCCCTGGGCAGCAGAAGGACCTAGTGTTCGTGCACTGCTCCAGCAAGGAAGATTGTCGCCAGAAACACGAAGACATACGCCTGAAGGAAAGCGACAAACAACTCAAGCAGACCAATCAACACTTGACCAAACACACTGCCAAACGTCACCGCTCCCCACAGCAAGCCATTACCGTGGGCCGCTACCGCAATGAATCCAAGTATCACCGCGACGACGGTATGCCCTCCCATGATGTTTGCAAACAGGCGGACCGCCAATACAGCGTGCTTGACAAAGAAGCCGAATACTTCAATGACAAAGATGAAGCAAGAAAGTCCCCGACCAACAATCCCCACAATACCTGTATCCGGGAACATGTTCCCAAAAAAACCAGCGGGGCCCATCGCCTTAAACCCATACATGACTGTGGCCACAAACGCACAAACCGCCAGCACACCGGTCACATTGATGTTCCCCGTCGCCGCACCCAGCCACGGCACAGCACCCAGAAGATTGCAGATCAAAATGTAAAAGAAGCAACTCCAGATAAACGGGAGATACTGATCTGCCGGGTGACTATTCTGGCCGGCAACGCCGTGCCCGTGGGTGCCCGCACCGTGAAAGTCGTACTCATCACCGTGATCGTGATGATGGTCACCAATTGTTGGCCGCACCACTTCATCACGGATATACAGCGCGATGGCTTCCCAGAAATTCCAGAATCGCCCCTTCGCAGGGTCGCCATTCTGAATCCTTCGAGCGAGGCCGCGAAAAATCAGATACACAAGGACTGCGGCAATGACCTGCAGCACCATGAACTTCGTCAACTGAAATCCGAAGATCTCAGGCAGCTGAATATCCAGCGCTCCGTGGCCGTGAGCGTCGGCCATTCCGCGGGGAATGTCGAAACCCGCAGCATCGCGGACATGGTGGAAATTATCAACTTCGTGTTCGGCGCTCATGAATCGCGATTCAGTTCCTGATGATAACTTACTGTAAATCGTTGCTGTCTTCGCCCTCAGCAACGGGCAGCGAAGACTTCACGCGACCGCGTTCCCGAAACAACAGACAGACCTCTGTAACGAGTGCCAGTAAATAAAACCCGACTAACCAACCAAAAAAATCAACAAACCCAAGTTCCGGACGAGTCTTCTTAACGATAAGGGCGACGACTGAAACAGACATCAGACGCACCATCGTCTGAACAAGCATCACGCTCAGATCGCTGGATAAGACCGCAAGACCTGAAAGAAACACAACAAACCACCCGGGACCGAGGCAAGCCCCGGCCGCGATTGACATCCACAAAACCCCGGAGTCGCCTCCGAATATTCGCGCCGGCCAAAAACAGACAATCCAACCAACCGTGACCACCACAGTAAGAAACAGAGCCTGTCGAAAAATGCCGCCGTTCCGGTGCGAGGTCACTCGTCCCGAGCCTTCATCCTGGTTGAACCTGGTGGCGACTCCCGATCGAGGCGAGCCAGCAATCTGCGTAAAGAGAACCCTGCCGATATCATTCCGAGGATCGCCCCACAGATCGTCAGCACGGGTTTCCAACCCAACTTCAAATCCAACCAGTAACCCGCTCCCGCGAAAATAGCGATCCCAATGGCCGCCGACATAATTTCGTGAGAAGTACGATAGGCCTGAGCGATCCCCGCAGTACGCTTGCGTCGCCGTGTCGCCGAATCGTCGTCCATGGCGGACCTTTAACAATCAACCACATCAGAAATCAGTGCAAGCCATGCTGAAACCGTCACTCCCGTCGCAGGGCCGGCGGAGTCTAACCGCGTCGTATATCCAGTTAAAGAGTGCCGCGAACACGTTATTCCTTTCCCACAGTTGGGGCGCATAAGTCCCAGCGCCGGCACCGTTCACTTCGGCTGGAACCGCCAGATCGCGACGTGGCCAACCGCATCAGGGCCCACTGGACGGACACGCCAGGTTTGACGACGTCGGGCCTGCACAGCGCCCGGACCGCGAAGGTGGGCTGCCAATGCGAGACAGAAGCTGACGAGTCGAAATCCGCGCGGCCGATTTCGGGGCGCATGGATTCTACCACGGCGTCAGTGAGCATTCAGAACGTGAAGCCTGTTGACGGCCGGCACTCGACGAACCAGCGATCGACCTGACGCCCACGAATCCCCCCCAACCCAAACCACAGCAACCGCGATCACAGGTTCCTTACAGAGACCTCAGCGAATTGTTTGCTTTCAGCACGATCAGCGGACAAGATGTGATCGTCGTAATCTTTCACCCGTGGGCACTGGGACGACTTTGGTTTCAACGGGATCACTTCCCTCCTGCCCGCGACGACATTCCGGAACAGCTGTTCTTATTCATTCAGTCGTCATTCCCGGAAAATCCCTTCGTTTTCTTGTTGCGTCGGACCGGTCTTTCTGGACGTGAATCGTCCAACCTGTCATTGTTCGTGGTTAATTTCATCCCATTCGTTCGTTTTTGAACACCCTGTCCACACGTCACGGGTACCCCGGTGGCAAGCACTGGAGTGACGTCATCCGTCGATGCTGACCGCCAAACATTTTTCGGCGGCCCAGCGGGTGTTTGCGCAGTTGTTTCGCGCTCCGCAATGACAATCGAGAGACACTGACGTCTCACAGTTTTGGTGGAATCTATGCCTCGGAATGCCCGGACTCACGATGTGCGCCTAAACTGGCGCGGGGCAGCCCTCCTGGTGACCATTCTTGCAACGGCGAGAACTCCGGCTCACGCAATCGGACAGGATGGAATTTCCGATCGCGACAAATACGCTGGCGATCAGCGTCTGCAAGTCCAGAAGATTCGGCAGATCAACAACAATCTGGTCGAAGCAATTCCCCCACTCGCCGGCACACAGGAGGACGCATTCAGGGACGCGCTGAGAAACGGGACTCGCCCAGGGGCACCCAACTTTCAGGCCTTGCAGGACGGACTGAGATGGGAGATCTATAAGGCGACTGACCCCGCCTACAAGACGAACCAACCGGGGTTTCAGGCGCTGAACAAACGGTTACGCCAGAATATTCTGTACATTGCCGGTCAGGGGATCGGCGGTCGCAGGGAAAAAGAAGAATTCCGCGAGCTGGTCTGCAGCCAGGCGCTCGTCTTTTTAAAAGACCTGCTGAGCAACAACTTCCTGGCGCGCTCATTGGCTATTGAACTCATGCCAGCGCTGGAAACGAACACCGACGCCAGGCAACGCCGAATTCTCGACGCTGCAGCTGATGCCCTCATAGAGGTTCTTGCGGATGAGCAACAACCCGATGCAATCAAACTGCGAGCAGCCGAAAGTATTGCGCTGTATCTCGAAAACGTAGATCCCGGCGCGCAAATCGAAATCAGATTTGCCCTTGCCATCCAGGAGGAACTCAAGTCATCGCTGCCTGCGGACGCCTATCAGCTCCACCTGATCGAAGCTTTATCGCGAATTCGTGCGGCGAGAGAAGTGATTGGGGTCAACCAAAGAGCGGTCGTGCTGGACTCGCTCGTAGCTGCCCTGCAGGATGCAGACCGTGCGCCGGTCGTGCGATGCAGTGCTGCGGGTGCTCTGGGGTCTGCCGGCATCGACCAGCGCATCGCCCTGGAGCCACTTGCGTGGAAGGTCGCACAGCTGTCGGCCCAGATGGGTGCCGCCTACAACAAGAAGCCGAAGTATGATTTTTGGGGCAAGTGCAGCCTCGAGCTGTTCCTGGCATTCCACCACAAGGAAGAACCCCCAAGAGGTGAGCAACCTGAAGACGGAATGCTGAATCGAGCCGCTCGGTCGGAACTCGTGCGGAATGCCTATGCTCACGTCCTGCCGATTTGCCGCGAGATTCTGGACAGCCCTTCAAGCATCGACGCAGCAATCATCAACGCTGCCGCCAGTTGGACTGAACAAAATCAACCCAGCGACCTGCGCTACGACGCTGAGTCACCGCCCGTTAAGCCTTGATTATAGTGCCCGTACAAATGCTCAGACCGGGATTCGGCAGACGGACGCCTGGAGTCCCGAGACGGTGAGGATGCCGGTCCAGACGCGCAGCGAGGGATTCGCCGGATTCTCCACGCGAGTTCCCTCAAGCCGTTCATCCCATCGGACTGGCGTCAAATGATGCCACCATGAACCCGATAGGGCGTCGCCAAATCCGGAAGATCCAGACCCCAGACACGCTCCCAGATCACCGGGATGTGCCGAAGTGATTCCGACGAATAGATCAGCTGGCGAGCGCGAGTGTCGGGCGACGGGCTCCAGATCGGCGTCGCACAGCCAAGGTTGACAGCTGAACAAGCCAGCAACAGCACAGTCAAAAGTCGTTTTCGCAGCTTCATCATAGGGTCCTTCCCTGGACTTCAACTGCTTGATGCAGTCGATGACAAGAGATCCTTTTCAGACCATGCAACCCGTTTTATTAACAGGTTACCGATCCCAATCGGAAAGCATGATCTGCTGCGAATTCGCTGTTCAGCGGCAACTCCTGCGGCTCAGGAATTTTACCCGGACTGTGTGGAAGCCGGACCACCCCCATAACCTGGAGTCTGTGAACCTCCAGCCCCTGGCGAGTAAGCCGAAGACGGGTGGCCCTGTGATTCTGAGGAAAACGCTCCGGCGGCAGGCGCGGACTCCGGAACGACCGCGGACTGCAAGCGTGCGTTTTCCGCAACTTCCAGCTCCCGCACACGTTCTTCCATCTCCTTACCCGGCTTGAAGGTCACCACGAACTTGGCAGGAACTTCAACCTGGCCCCCCGTTCGAGGGTTTCGGGCCTTCCGAGCAGCCCGTTTCTTGACTTCGAAGACGCCAAAGTTCCGCAATTCAATGCGGTGGTCTGTGACGAGTGTTTCCACAATGGCATCGAAGGTCTTCTGTACGATTTCCTTCGTCTTGAGCTGGGTGATTTCACACTCCTCGGAGATCGCCTTCACAATCTCTTTCTTGGTCACGAAAATCGTCTCCCGAGAAAGGTTCTCTGAGTCGTCATCAGCTGCCGCCGATCTGACTCAACTGTATGATTGCGAACGACTTACTGTCAAGACAGTTCAACTCGCTTCGCGCCAGAGCACCCCCGAATGCGGTTCGCATCGGATCATGATTTCTGATTGGGATGTCAAAGAACAGATGTCGGCGCGGAAAGAACGCACCCACGCACCTGTTATCGACTCGATCTGACCGCCAACTTAGAAAAAATCAGCATAACCGGCACAGGGAACCCAAATCCGCGCAATGAAAACGCTTCCTGGTGGCGAAATACAGCCACGGGCCGCAGTCGGGAATGGCAACAGGCCATCACTGGCCTTATGAGGGAACGTACTGCGGTGAACGCCTACGTCTGAACGTAACCTGCAGTCCAGACACTGGTTGTACCTGTCAGCACGATGGGAAACCAAGCCGCAACATCCGGTCGAAGCAGGCCTGCGTTGCCGAGAAGCAGGCTGCCCTGCGTGATGCCAAAAGCCGCCGTCAGCACCAGTCCGCATATCGCCAAATTGACGATCAACCCCATCGATTCCTTCCTCAGCACCAGCGGGAGTGCGATCGCAACTGTCAGCATCGACAGGAATGGTCGCGCGATTCGGGAATGCAGTGCCAAACTTTGCGTCCGCACGGCCACGGTTCCCGTTGCTGGATTCTGAATCCGTTTCACTAACTGCCGTGAGGACAATAGCTTCGGATTCCGTCCCTGAGCATAAAGTTGATCAAAACTAACTTCAGAAACCACGAACACGTCCTTCCCGTTGTCTCGCGGGATAATTCGAGTTCTTCCCTCATCTGTAAGCAAATCCGCGTCAAAGACTCCGGTCTGGTTGGTCAGAAGCCATCCCGACGGGTGGTTCTCGTTTGCCGGCAAATAGACGGCCGATTCGGCTCTCAACGTGCAAACACCTTTGGCCAGCTCTGGTGAGACGTAGAAGGTGGCGCCGTCCAGCCGGGATTCGGCAACGGAGACCGATTCGCCGTCAATTGACATCATATGGTTTGAATAGTCATAGACTGGAATGACCTCCTGCCTGGTCGCATGATCTTTCCCTCGCGGCGTTTGGAGCTGGTCTGCAATTGCAGGCATAATGATTTCCTGATTGCCTGCAATGAGCAGGTTCAGGAGTGCCGTCCCCAGCAACAGTGGCCTCAATAGCCGAAAAGCAGGGACCCCCGCCGCCAGCACGGGGTGAGATTCTGCATGTTTTTCCAGCAGACCGATGACCGCTACCGCAGAAATCGTAATCAGAATTGGCCCGGCCAGCTCAACAAAATCACTCAGCCGAAACGCATAGTATAAGCCGATTTTCTGAACCATGTTCAGGAGCAGGTCCCGGTCGGACCAGGTGGACGCTCCTGCCAATCTGGATTCATCGGCCGCATTCTGTGCTTCCATTTGGAATGCGTCGATGTTTGTGAACAGATCGATCACAATGTAAAGGCCGTAAGTTGCCACAAGAAACACGATAAACGTGTGCAACAGACGTCCCAGAAGATATCGATCAAATGTAGTGAACATGCTGGCTGCAATTACATGCCATTCGTTCCGTTGAGGTCAATATGGATCCGAGTGGGGCAGATTGCGGTTACGTGAGACAAACATTACCTGAACATCGCAAACAGTCCTTTTCTCCAAATTTGGCATTCCACAGCCCTGACGTTGTGACAGTGAGCCATTCGCACAGTTCCCCGATTGAATTGCGAACCAGGAAATCATGAAGCGCATGAACAGATTCCCGTCCGCATCACGCATTTCACCGAATTAACGAAGTGCCCGGAACTCATGCCCAATCGATCATTTTCGTGAATCAGGTGACCGGGACACAGATGCCGACGCTAACGAATGACCTGGTAATCATTCAGAGAAATCCGACTTCCGGCGCCGGAAGGAGTGGTCGAGTACTCCTGGAGCTGATTCACGAACTCAGGAAACGCCAATTTGCTGTGCGGATGTTTTCCAACCCTGACAGGCTGGATCGCTTCATCGACAACGACCATGTCGGACACCGCATCCGCTGCCTTGTCGCTGCCGGCGGTGACGGAACAGTCACCAGTTTATTCAGCCGGCACCCCGGTCGAGCGATCGCGGTGCTGCCAATGGGCACAGAAAATCTGGTCGCTCGTTATCTGAAGATCCCGCGCGACGGACATGTGGTGGCGGATGTCATCGAACATGGGCGAGTTCGCAGGTTTGACACAGCTCTGGCCGGCGACAATCAATTCCTGTTAATGGCGAGTGCGGGGATTGATGCAGAAATTGTTCGCCGAATGCATGCCACACGTTCCGGCAATATCCGACACTGGACCTATCTCCGTCCGATCCTCAGCACAATCGCCTGTTACCGGTTTCCGGTGATCAACGTGACGAATGTGAGCACGGGCGAGACGTTCACCGGCTCTCACGTCATTGTCAGTAATTTCCGGGAATACGGATTGAACCTGCAGCTGAACCCGGATGCTGAACCAGCCGATGGCCAACTTGATATTTGTGTTTTTCAGGGGCGGTCTGTGACGAGCTCAGCAATTCATACGGTCTCCAGCCTTTTTAAGGCGCAGAACGGACCACTTATTGTACGATTCCGCTCACAGCACGTTTCACTTTCAGCCGCGGCGGATCTGCATTCGGCAGGCCAACATCGTGCTAAGATTCCGGTGCAGACGGACGGCGACCCGGCCGGCCAGCTGCCGATTCATATCCGAATCAACCCTTCCGCCATGCAGCTGCTCGTGCATTGTCCCTAACCCCCTGCTTCTGCTTCCGTGCCAAGAACGACTCGCCAATCTGCTCCTCCCTCGCCGAAAGCTGAAATCCGGTTACTCGATCTGGTGCTGCGCGTTGCTGTCGCCATGCTCATGCTACTGGTGGGCACGTGGGGAGCTTTGGATCGCATCGTGGCCGAAAAACTTGCCACCAGTCTGGCGATGCGAGCCGGATTAGTGTGGCTGCTGTTATCGGTTTCCGTACTCGCAGCCCGTCGGACTGGAAGGCGAGACCTGATCCTGGCGGCCGCACTTCCATGGACAGCGCTGACACTGCTCGGCAATGGGATGGTTGCCGAAGCACTGGCTCAAACACTTGAACAGCCCTATCGCCAGATTCAGCCACTCAAATCCGACCCGTTTGATGCCATCATCCTGCTCGGGGGAGGCACATCATTTGGAGGCAATCGAAGGATCCAGGGGAATTCTGCCGGCGACCGAGTCCTGCTCACAGCCCAAATGTATCATGCCGGACTCGCCAAACGGATCATTTGCACGGGGCATCGAATCGTCCAGCTGGACCCTGACGGCCTGGATCCGGCCGAAGAGGCGTTCACTATGCTGAAATCGCTGGGCATCCCCGAAGAGTCCATCGAGCTGCTCGCAGGCCGAAACACTTCCGAAGAAATGGACCTGCTTGGCAAATCTTATGGCAACAGTGACCAGCGAATTGGCCTCATTACATCGGCCTGGCATCTTCCACGCGCACTGCTTCTGGCTCAACGCAACGACCTGACCCCCAAGCCACTCCCCGCCGATTTTATCACGGGCCCCGTGTCAGATTTCACGACCGGGACAATGGTGCTGAAATGTATCCCTCAGGACGGAGCGATGTGGACAGCCGCAAGGGTGCTGAAGGAGTACCTTGGGATCCTTGCCGGACGATGAGGCAGAGTTGCAAGGCGACACAGGAAAGGTGAAAGTTCAGCATCCGCCCGTACCTCATCCTCCCAATGCACTGCTTATGTCATCCCGCACCTGTCTGATCACAGCAACCATGTTTGGATTTTTGGCGGTCCTTTTGGGAGCATTCGGCGCTCACCAGCTCTCCGGTCCCGACGGACATCTGGAGCGAGCGTATCGTCAGGCTGAGGACAAAAATGTCGCCGGCATGACAATGAGAGCCTCCTACAAGTACTACCAGGACTACCAAACCAGCGTCCGTTACCACATGTGGCATGCGTTGGCGCTGGCGGTTATCGGCCTGTGGAAGCGTGAGCGCGCTTCGAAAGCTCTGAGTATCGCGGCATGGTCGTTTACGGTCGGGATCGTGTTGTTTTCCGGAGCTCTGTACCTGTTGGTGATCGCGGGGCCAAAATTCGGCGGAATTCCCTGGGGTGCCATCGCACCCATCGGTGGAACGGCATTGCTCACTGGCTGGATCGCAGCGCTGGTGGCTGCGTGTCAGGAAACATCAGACACCTGACGTCAGATGCCGACGTTCTGCAGCTTCAATACATCAGCCGCGTGGATGACACTGGCTGTGCACGGCCTGCAGTCGTGTGTGATCCACATGCGTGTAGATCTGCGTCGTCCGGACGCTGGCGTGTCCCAACATTTCCTGCAGTGCACGAATATCCGCGCCTCGAGCGAGCAGATGGGTTGCAAAGCTGTGCCGGAGCGTATGAGGACTGACATCTGCTCCACACCCGGCACGAACCGCATATCGACGCACCAACTCCCACACGCCTTCCCGCTGCAGTCGCCTGCCACTTCGTGACACAAACAGGTATCCAGCGTCGTCCGCCGCATTTTTCACCATGTCCGGACGCTGTAACTCCAGATAGCGGTTGATTGCGTCAACCGCCACCGGATTCAGGGAGACCATCCGCTGCTTGTTCCCCTTCCCCGTACACCGTGCGTAGTGTTCATTCAGGTTCACATCCGACAGTTTTAAATCGATGATTTCTGATACTCGGCAGCCCGTGGCATACATCACGGCAAGAAGAGCCCGGTCACGCCGAGCATAACGATCCACGGACCCCTGCGGTGCGATGAGGAGCCGTTCAACCATTTCCGGACTGAGGACTTTCGGAAGCCGTTGCCATAATTTGGGCGATGAAATCAAATCCACCGCGCTCTCGGCCACCACGCTTTCCAGCATCAGATACCGAAAGAACATTCGGACCACCACCAGGTTCCGTCCGGTGCTGCTGGCGGCCAGTCCCTGTTGAATCAGGTCATCCAGAAAGGCGGTCATCGTGGGGATATCGATCTCATGAACCGTCTTACGCTTGTTCCTGTCATTCCAGTTCAGGAACTTTTGCAGATCCCGTCGGTAGGCCATCACGGTGTTAGGCGACATGCCACATTCCGCCTCCAGCCAGGTGATAAATCCGGGCAGCCACACGGACGGATTCTGAAAACCGGTTGGCGACATCCGGCTCTGCGCGGGTGGCTTTTTTCGACGGGTCATGTGGCAAGGTCCCGGATCAGAGAGACGCACTTGACGCAGCGAAAAAAAAAAAATCGCCGTCACCGTTCAGAGGGGGTGAACGATGACGGCGACGTGAAACCGTTTGTGAAACGGTGTTCGGACTGCGGTTCAGGCGAGTTTCGTGCTCGCATGATGATTATCGTCGAATCTCATCGACGCAGGCCGTGATTCTCAAGGGAATTCGGGTTGTTCCGGTTGGGAGGAGAAGACCGGCTGCAAACCACGACATCGGCGGCCGCCCCCAGCAGCTGAGACGCCGCGTCGTGGCCGCGGCGAAAGTGCCAGAGCCCATGACCCAGAGCCCCCGCGAGCCCGAACACGCCATGACGTTTTGAAAACTGTTCGATGCACAGGAGCCAGTCAGTCGATGCGATTCGGGTTATCGGTTGTCCTCTTCTGACCAATCTCGCAGCCGATCAATGAACTCCTCCGTCATCCCGGCTTCCCTCCGAGGCTCTTCCAGAAATCGCTTCCCCCGCGCCTTCGACGGTCGCAGGGGCCATTTCAGGTTTTGTTCCCATGCAGTGAAGTCGCTCACGCCGGATGGTTTGAGTCGCCGCAGCCAGTCCAGCCCGAATTCGACGTGTCGGATTTCGTCGCGATGAATCGCCCGCATGATGGCTGCGCTCCGGCGGTCGCCCGCGTCGACGAAGTACTGCTCGAATTCAGCCGTGTGATCCAGATTGCCACCTTCGAAGACCAGTGGCAAACCACAAATATATTCCAGCACCGAGGAATACCCCTCAGCCTTCGTCCAGATATATCCATTCACCGGCAGCTGACCGAATTTGATTCCCAGTTCTGCGGCGCGCTGCACATGCAGTCGAGTATGGCGCTGTTCATCCTGCATGATTCTCCCCAACCCCTGGCGAAACTCCGCAGGTGCCTCGGGAAATGCGAGAACGACCATCGCCATCACTTCAAGGGCCTGCAATTCGTGGTTTGCCATGATGTGATGAGCAACGGCCCGCTTCTGAGGTTCCCTCAATGATTCCGCCTTCGCCATCGAAGGAGCCGTCCGTCGCTCGGCAAACCGCAGCTCGGCCGACCGTGCCGGCCGCTCGATTCGTTCGGCCACACACCGTGTTTTATCAGTCAGCGTCTCTTCAGGACGGACGAGCTTGGTGTGCAGCTGCTCGGAAAGCAGCACTTTCCGGGCAAAGTCTGTCAGTTCCACGACTGGCCCTTCGCGTCTGCTGCTCACCGAGACGTCGGGAACCCCTACAGGGTTCCCTGCTCCCCCGAGCGGAAGGAATTGAAGCGGATATATTCCCAGTGGCGATAGAGTTCCGAACTGCGCATGAGTTCGTCGTGGGTCCCGTCAGCCACCACTCGGCCTGCATTCAGCAGGATCACCCGATCGCACTTCTTCACCGTCGACAGACGATGTGGGAGGAAAACCACCGTCCTGCCCTGACAGATGCGATCGTAGCTGTCGTCCAGGAGTGTCTTGGTTTCGCTGTCCAGAGACTCACGCGGTTCCTCAATAAACAGCAGTGCCGGCTTGCGCACGATCGCACGTGTCATGGCGAGCCGAAATGCCTGGCCGGTGTCCAGCAGCACGCCATAGTCGCCGACCTGTGTTTCGTATCCCTTTGGCAACTGACGCGTGAACTTCTCGGTATGCGTGACTTTGCCGGCTTCCATGGCCTGCTGCCGTGAAATATCTGACTGCCCGCATGTGATGTTTTCCAGCACGGTCGCGTTGAACAGATTGTTCGTCCCTGAAACAATCATCACCTCAGCCCGCAGCGATTCCAGTGTCGCGCGCTTGATGTTTTTGCCGTCAATCAGCACCTGCCCGCTTTGAGGATCATTCAGCCGGGGAACCAGACTGACCAGGGCATCTGTCTCTTCGTGCAGCAACGAAATCACGGCGACTCGCTGCCCCGCTTCGATCTTCAGATCCAGTTGATTCAACAGGCTCGGATGCTCAGGTGTATCGACACAAATCTGATCGAACTGCAGACTGCGCGACATGGGTTCCAGAAACTGGGCGCGCACAACCTGACTGACATCCGGAACGGACCGGATGTACTCATCGATTTCTTCAGCCGCGACACTGCCCTGGAGCTCGTACTGCTGTGCCCGCTGCACCGAACGCAGAGTCCAATAGATCAGCGGAAGACTCAGCGAGATCATAGCCGCACCTGGCAGGCCGATCTGATCGTTCGTCGTCAGATGTCTGAGCAGAATCCAGGCCGGAGCACCAACGGCAAACACCAGAATACAGCGTGTGACCCAAACGCCGCGACGCAACTCCCGATTCACCTGTCGACGGCGCCGACCGAACGCGTTCAGATTCGCTTCGAACTGATCGTGTTCAAAAGCCTCCATCCCATAGCCGGCAACAATACGCGATTTTTCCAGACCATCAGCAAGACGATTTAGACTGCGGCCCATCTGTTCGGTCAGCAAGTCCGACGTATTGGCCATTCGCTTCTGCTCCATCATCATGAGGAACCAGCTTGCGAGGACCGGGATCATACATTCCATGCCCGCATAAAAATGTACCAGACAGCAGGCCAGTATCAGGGTCACCATGTCTGAAGCGGCACAGATCATCAGGCTGGACCAATGACGCACCGATTCTTCCACCTGGTTGGCAGACTCGCGAAACAGGCGCCGCGTCGTATCGATTCGTTCTCCACGGAGATCCCCCGCATTCAACCGCAGCGACTGTCGGTGCAGGTGCTGCCGTAGTCTCCGCACGCGCGCAGCGGCATAGGCTGACGTCTGACCATTGATGACCGCGTGCAGCAGCCACCTCAGCACCATCAGCACCAGACCGGTGAGTGCGAGAACCGGCAATGCTGATCGATTGCTCCGGCACCAGGGAACTCGATCGACGATCTGACGCAGGAGACGATCAGGAAATTCGTCCGAGTGAATCACCGACAGGAGGCCGTCCGCCCCGCTGCCGGAAACCTGCACCTGAACAAGTCCCGCAATCCCGCCGACACACAGGATCATACCAGCCAGGCACAAAGACGCCGCCATGGCGCAGAGTGTTGCTCCGAGCAATGGCAGGCTGAAGAACTGGCGAGCAGAAACAATCCGACTGAACAAATTTGCCTCAGACACGGAAGTACGCCTCTTTCCACACGACAACAATCGGGAAACTGCCCAATGACAACGTACCCATGTGAGCGTGCCAGAACAACAGTTGCCGGAGCCGCGGCCACGAATTCTACATGTCTATCGAAGATTCGGCGAATAGAGCAGTTTTCGAAATATCGTGGCGGGTTCTGGCTCGCGGGGGCTAATGGATGATGGGCTCTGGCACTCCCGCCGCGGCCACGAATCAGCGTAATACGCTGTAGTATTGAATCCACACGTGATTCCCGGCTGCCGAGCGGGACATCCAGTCGATCTCGGTTGCCATCACCTTTTTATCTGCCTGCGCTCGCAATGTGGCAGGAGGCGGCCGGACCGCTGACGTCATCGGTTCATTCGCGCGAACAATCAATCTTTACTCTACGCGAGGTCTCTGTCCTCAAACAGAATGAACGCGAAGAGGATCGTGGCCGTCACATAAGCAACACAATAAAGCAATGCAGTACCGGGATAGGATGGCAATACCTGCGTGTCTGTGGCGATCGCCGCCGACACATTGAATGCGTCCAGTGACGGAACTGCGGTGGCGATCAGACGAGCAATGAATGTCACGGCTTCGTTTTGAATCACGCGTTCACTCTGGGAAACCATCATTGGCGTCAAATTGCCGATCACAAAGATGGCAAAACAGACGACCAAATTGACAACCATCGGCAGGCGAGTCGCGATCGCCACACTGATCGCGCCCAAAACGGCGACCTCGAAGAACACCAGGACAATCCCGGGAAGTACCTGATTGATGACCACCATGCGATCCGGATGTGGCAGCGGAATATTCACTCCGACCAGTTTCGTGTACTCCCACCATGGCGAAATCTCCTCCGCCATTTCACGCTGATCGTGTCCAACCTTGTAGAAAATCAACATCCCAAACAGCACCGACAGGGGAATCAACAGCCACAAAGTCCCCTGCAAAATCCCAATGTACTTGCCGAGAATGAACTGCCGTCGGTTAATGGGCTTCGACAACAGCGTCATGGCCGTTTTACCCTCGATTTCGTCCGTGATGGATGTTCCTGCTGTCCAGACGGCCAGTAAGGCACCGGAAATCAACAGCGTCGCCAGTCCACACTCCTTGAGCATTTTGACATCGGCTTCGAGTGTGAAGAACGGAATGAACGTATTGACCAGCAGGATGAACCCGGAAACGATCAACAGCAGGAAGAAGAGAGGTTGACGCACCGCTTCCTTGGTCGTCGCACGAGCAATAATCCCGGCTCGCGTCCAGTAGGCGAAGCCGATGAGCGCAAAGAAGAGAGCCAGGGCGACCAGCCAGGCTGGAATCCAACTCACTTCAGCTGCGGTCGGTGACTGGGCAAGAAGCGGAAGAACGTTCATTTCGGATTCTGCGAAACTGGACTGAGGAGGCTTTCCAAGCTCCTGCAGGCAATCTGAGTTGAAACCACAGGGCACTATGCGTACGCCGCACCAGGCCTCCGCGTTGGAGCGAATTCTCGCGAGGCACTATCTTCGCGGCACACGCCATAACATCTGTGCCATACACGTGTTAATGCGTACGATGACCAGGCGTCGAAGTGAATTTCAACAATGAGTCGAGTCCGAAGCCTGTCAGAGCGACTTACGTTGGCCCCGCTGGACACGACATGCGAACATGATGGTGTAGAATCCTGGCAGAATCATTCAGAGCACACCGAACGTCATGGTCCAGCCGTCCCCGAAAACCCCCACATTTCTGCGAAAACTGAACTCGCAGCAATACGAGGCCGTGGTGCACGGGGAAACTCCTCTGCTGATCATCGCCGGGGCAGGCACCGGCAAAACAACGACCCTGGCCCATCGGGTCGCCTGGCAGATCATTTCCGGCGTGGACCCAGCGCGAATCCTGCTGCTGACGTTCACGCGACGTGCCGCGGCAGAAATGCTCAAACGAGTCGAACACATTCTGCTGCAACTCGATCGAAACCAGCTGGAAGATCCGAGAATCACGGAACGTAGCTTTGTGCGTCGAATTCGTGGTGGAACATTCCACGCCATGGCGACACACCTGCTGCGACGATTTGGCCACGTCGTTGGCCTGCATCCGAATTTCACGATACTGGACCGTGGCGATTCGGAGGACCTCATGAACCTTGAAAGATCCAATCTCAATCTTCCCAAATCCGCCAGCCGGTTCCCGCTGAAGAGCACCTGCCTGGATATCTACAGCCGCTGCGTGAACACTCAGCAACAGCTGGAGGTTGTCCTCAGGAATGACTTTCCCTGGTGTCACCAGCACGAAGAGCTGCTGGGGCGGCTCTATACCGGGTATGCCGAATGTAAAGAACAGCAACACGTACTGGACTTCGACGATTTGTTGCTGTTCTGGAATGCGCTGGCCACATCGAACAATGGCCGCGAGTCGCTCAACGGACAATTTGACCGCATCCTTGTCGATGAGTACCAGGACACCAACCTTCTGCAAGCCAGCATTCTGAAACAGATGGCACCAACCGGACATGGTGTCACTGCTGTTGGTGACGATGCACAATCCATTTATTCATTTCGCGCCGCGACGGTTCGTAATATCCTGGATTTCCCGGATGAGTTCTCGGACACAACAGTGCTGCCACTGGAACAGAATTATCGCAGCACGCAACGAATACTGGACGCTACAAATCTGGTGATCGCAGAAGCCGACGAACGGCATCGCAAAGAATTGTGGTCCCACCGGGGAACAGGAGTGGCCCCGGTCCTTGTGACGTGCGCGGACGAAAACTCGCAAAGCGAGTTCCTTATTGAACGCATCCTTGAGGAAAGAGAAAAAGGCACGGCACTCAAAAACCAGGCGGTCTTGTTTCGGGCCTCCCACCACAGCATGTCGCTGGAAGCGGAACTCAGCCGCCGTAACATCCCCTTCCAAAAGTATGGTGGCCTGCGGTTCCTCGAGACAGCTCATATCAAAGATGTGATGTCGTTCCTGCGACTCGGTGAAAACCCACTGGACGCCGTAGCCGGCTTTCGAGTGTTAATGCTGTTGCCAGGCATCGGCCGCGCCAGAGCCGGTGCCCTTGTTAAGATGCTGAGCGAAGCGGGCGGGCGGTTCGATGCGTGGCTGTCGTGGAAACCTCCGTCCGCTCTGCAACAGAACTGGTCCACGTTTGTTCAGATGCTGGCAGGGATGTCGACGCGATCTCAGACAACCGGTGCCGGTCCGGCTACGGACCTCCATGAGATCCTCACAATCTACCGTCCGGTGGTGGAATCTCGATATGACAACGTCAAAGCCCGGATCAATGACATTAAACAGCTGGAAGTCATTGCGGCGCGATACAGAACGCGAAGAGACTTTCTGTCGGAAATGACGCTCGATCCGCCCGCCTCCACGCAGGACCTCGCCAGCGAACCGTGGCTGGACGAAGACTATCTGATCCTCAGCACCATCCATTCGGCGAAAGGTCTGGAATGGGATTCAGTGTTTGTGATTCACGCGGCCGACGGAAACATTCCTTCTGATATGGCCACGGATACACCTGAAGAAATCGAAGAGGAGCGGCGACTGTTCTATGTGGCCATGACGCGCGCAAAAAACCATCTGTTTGTCTGCCGGCCGGAACGCTACTACTTCCATCATCGGCGGCGGAGCGACCTCGGATCCATGTCTCAAATCACGCGGTTCCTGCCGGAGCGCGTCCAGGAAGCCTTCGAGAAGGTTTCCCACGGCGACGTGATGGGACCTGACCAGGAAACATCAGGCAGCCTCGTCACCGGCGACACGTCGGAAATCCGTCAGCAGATCGCCAGGTTGTGGTCAAAATAGCTGCCTGATTTACGTCGAAAACAATGCTTCGACAAAACCCTCAGGGTCAAACAGTTCCAGGTCGTCAATCTGTTCACCAACGCCAATGTACTTGACCGGGATGCCCATGTCCTGACGAATTGCGACCGTGACGCCACCACGAGCCGTCCCATCCAGTTTCGCCAGCACGATTCCGGTGCATTCCGCCGCTTCTGAAAAGCTGCGAGCCTGACTGAGCCCGTTCTGCCCGGTCGTGGCATCCAGCACCAACAGGCTTTCATGGGGAGCGTCCGGAATGACTTTTTGAATCACACGTCGGATCTTGTGGAGTTCGTCCATCAGATTCTTTTGATTCTGCAGTCGCCCGGCCGTGTCCACGATCAGGTAATCGGCCCCCGTTTCCACGGCTCTTGTGGATCCTTCCCAGGCGACCGAAGCCGGATCAGCGCCGTTTTCTTTGCGGACAATGTCGCATCCCAGCCGCTCGCTCCACATCGCCAGTTGTTCGACAGCCGCGGCTCGAAAGGTATCCGCTGCCGCCAGCACCACTCGATGTCCCTGCTTCTGAAGCAGGTTCGAAATCTTGGCGATGGATGTGGTCTTGCCGGCACCATTCACGCCAGCCACCAGAATCACAGTCGGCCCGGACTCAGCTCTGGCCAGCGGTGAAAGCTGATCTGTCAGATCCCATTGCCCGGTGCCGTCCCCTTTCAGAAGGTCAACGAGTTCTCCGCGAACAGTCGCCCAAATGGCATCGACATCAACAGTGCGGCCTCCGTGATCTTCTCGCAGCCGTGACACGATTCGATCGGCCGCCTGCACACCCATATCCGTTCGAATCAAACGACCCTCAAAATCTTCCAGCAATCCATCATCCAGAATGTCGCCGGCGCGAAACAGGTCACGAACATCGGTCCGCAGAATGTCGCGGGTTTTTTTTAGCCCGGTTTTTAGCCGGTCAAACAGTCCCATTGCTCTCTCTCGCTGGCCATACAATCGGTTGCTGCGGATACAGCGTGCGGGACTGCTTATACCGCGATTCCACTCCGCCAACAACGTGACAAGTGGTGCACAGGGAGGATCCACTGAACCTGCACAACCTGCCCGTGGACACGATTATTGCTGCGGCATCGATTCGAACCGGTCATTGACTGAATCCACTTCGCCACTGCGCGGACGAATCATTTTGAAATAGCGGCGGATCGTTTGACGGTGGCCCAGAGGAATGGGTTCTGAATCCAGCACCGACTCTGTGAGTTGCTCATATTTGTCGGACTG
>JBDOMX010000936.1:0-4782 GCA_039831615.1 Planctomycetaceae bacterium | reverse complement strand
ACGTTTTTGCGCCGGGGTGCAGCTCCGCGGCAGCGGCCAGTCGTTGTTCATCCACATCGCACAGGGCCACGATCGATTCGGTACTGACGGCAGCGAGATCGGAACGCCCACGGCCACCGACCCCGATCGCTCCAATGTTCAGTCGATCATTGGCGCCCAACACACGTGATGGAATGAACAACGGAGCGACAAGTGCCGCGGCGCTGACCTTTAATGCAGAACGGCGAGTATACTGAGACACAGTGGGTTTCCTCGATCATTTCCGGGGCAGGTGTGGTGTGATCCTGGTGTCGCCACGTCAGGCCCGCCCTTCGACCAGGACACAGACGACACCACAATCACTGAAGATTCAGCCACAGAGTACACTGAAAACGTGGAAATAAAACACTTATCACATCCAGGACACCAGCAGACGTGCTTACAGCGTAATACGCTGCTTCGTGGCCGCATAATACGCTGGATCGACGATTGCAGGACAAGCCGTCTGGTCTCAGCGGTTCGCACGCTGCCCCACAGTCTCTTTACGCCGGTGGACATATCTTTCCTGGCGTTCGTTCGAATCGTGTACGGATTGACGATGTTGTGGCACACCTGGTCTGTGATCAGCGGAGGCCGGATTAAACTCCTTTACATCGATCCTGCGTTTCACTTCACCTGGTTCGGCTTTGAGTGGGTACGCCCGTGGCCAGGCGCCGGCATGTACATCCATTTCATCGTGATGCTCGGGCTGTCTGTGTTTGTCACCCTCGGCTTCTATTACCGGATTGCCGCACCACTGTTGTGTGGATGTTTCACCTATGTTTTTCTGCTGGAACAGACGACCTATCAGAATCACGTCTATCTGCTCGTGCTGGTTGGTTTCCTGATGACGCTCCTGCCAGCGCACCGTACCTTCTCGCTCGACGTGATTCGAATCCCGACAATGCGGCTGTCTGTGGTGCCGGCGTGGGTGCTGTGGATTCTTCGGTTTCAGATGGGGATTCCGTATTTTCTTGGCGGCGTGGCGAAATTCAACGCGGACTGGCTGCACGGCGCGCCAATGCGACTGCTGCTGGCAGACAAGGGATCATTTCCTCTGATCGGCCCCTGGATCGACCAGAACTGGATGGTCGACCTGTTCGCCTGGGGCGCTCTCACATTCGATCTGCTGATTGTCCCTTTGCTGCTGTGGCAATTGACTCAAAAACCGGCATTCATATTTTCCGTGATGTTTCACCTGGTCAACGCTGCGCTGTTTCGTATCGGTGTATTTCCGTGGCTCATGATTGGCCTGACCACGGTTTTTTTTCAGCCGGGATGGCCACGGCAGCTGTGGCGAATGCAACGACACGCTGTAGCAACGCCGACCAGCCGCAGGATGGCGGGTCAATCGTCCTCGCTGAACCAGCAGCTCGTCATGATCGGGCTGAGTGCCTATATGTGCGTCCAGCTGTTGGTCCCGTTCCGCCACTCTATTTATTCCGGGAACGTCGACTGGACGGAGGAAGGTGCCAGATTCAGCTGGCGGATGATGCTGCGCGGCAAGACGGTTCGGTTGGATTTCCATGCAACACACACACCGTCGGGGAAAACTGAACGTGTCAATCCGGGTCCGTACCTGGCACGCTACCAGGCGCTGCGGATGCAGGATCCTGACATGGTCCTGCAGTTCAGCCGCTACCTTTCGCAACAGCTAAAACTCTCATCGGAAGATCAGGTCGAAATCCGCGCCACGATGCTCGCGTCGCTCAACGGCCGCAGGCCGCAGCCGCTGATTGACCCGCAGGTGAACCTGGCAGCCCGACATCGGTCGCTGTGGCACAAACCATGGATCGTGCCGCTCACACAGTCGCTGCGCCCTGAACCATGGTCAGTGCCCGTCCATCAATGGGACGAGTTGCTGAGCGGTCGACAGGACACGCGGCAGCCGCAGCAGTGATGTCGATCACCGACGTGCGGAAAGCACCAATGGCGAATCGGAAATGTTGCTGAACACAGCTGTTCACCTGACGGCGGAGATCCGCAGTGACTGGTGTCCGGGTGTCCGCAGCCGCAGCGGTCTTTTCACCAGATCCATCAAGACTCCTTCGTCAGTTTCTCCGGCTGCCCGAATTCGGATCCGTTTCGGGAGCCTCAGATTCCCAGTCAGTTTTGTAGATCCCTGGTCGTGTTCGATAGAATTCGGACCAACCCTCATGATTGACCCCCCACGGTTCATCCGGCAGCGGTTCCGTGAGCGGAACAATCCACGGCGCAGGCCAAAGATCATGGGGCTGCCGCGACAGATCCACGAAAGGGTCAACCAACCGCTGCGGCTGCCGACCGTTCAGCGTCACCCAGCCGTCGACTCGAATCTCGAGGCGGCCACGAAGGCCGCGGCGGCGCAATTCGGCCTGGATATCGGGGTCGTTTGCCAGAAAGATGGCGAACTGTTGGAGCATCCTCGGCTGATCGGCGAATCTGGTCATTTGACGTGGATCCAGAAAGCCGATGGGATCGAGCCGCAACGCCCGCCCGGTCGATGGCTCATACGCGTAGAAGAACGCAATTCCTCGTTTGGCCCGCAGCATCATGTGCCAGGAAAATCGATGACCTTCTTCCGTCCAGCTGACGTACCCGGGGTACAAATAGTGACGCAGAGGAAACAGGCATTGGAATGCCAGGTAGAGACTCAGAGTGGCCACGACCGTCTTTTGGCCAACTGTCAGCGTCGTGGTTGTGCGCCGCGGCAACATGGCCGGACGAACCTGGGTGAATCTCGACAGAAGTTTCCGCGGCACTTCAGGTGGAAAATAGATCAACGTTCCCAACATCATCAACCACGGAAAAATTCCAATCTGAAACAGCTGAGTATTCATCATGTGAAAGAAAATGGTGCCGGCATACGCCAGGAGGCGCGTCCGTCTCCACAGCAACATCGGCACGATCAGAAGATCGTACGTCAGCCCGCCATAGCTGAACAGATACGCCGCCTCCTCGGTCCGGAAGAACTCACCCAGCGACCCGGGAAACTCGTCACTGGCCTCCGTGAGCCACAAATCCATCGGCGCCCCCTGTAACCAGTCCCTGTTGAACTTGGCGATTCCACCGAAGAAGTATGGGATCCCGACCTGTATTCGCAGCAGCCAAAATGCCCACTGTGGCGCGACTGACGACCGGATTCGACGACGTAACAGGGCATCAATCGAGAACGACTGGTGTGCCGGGATGAAGATCATCACCAGCGCCAATAAGCAAACCAGGTAATAGTGGTTGAGGTAATTCGCCTGGTTCAACAGGAACAGGTACGTAAACCCCAGGCAGAACAGACTCATGCTGATGCGGTACAGCAATCCCAGGATGATGAACACTGCGAGGATTCCCATGGCACCCAAATGGAACCACATCCAGAATTCCGGCCACGGCTGCACCCATTCGAAACCGTAGTACTTGAACAGGAACGGACTGCTGATGTTGAACTGCAGCCGAGACCCGTCGTAGTGCTTCCACACGGTCCAAAGCATTTCGATACCGAACAGGATCCGGAAATAAACCAGCCATCCGTTGTCGACCGGTGCAAACAGCGTGCGACACAATCGCATCGACAACGTCTGAGTCGCAGGCACCGAATGACCATTAGTCATTGCTGACTGACCGTCGGCCAACTCCACGGGATCCGCGTGTTCCTGCAACTCCTCTGATTCTGAGGTCATTCACGTGCCTCTCTCGGACTCTGGGCCGGTGAAGATAGGGCGCACCCGTTGATTACAGGGCCATGTGGTCAAGACAGCCTGCTGTTCCTCTCCCCTTGAGAGCTCATCGTACCACACATCTTTTCTGGGCAATTTTTTTGTAGGTCATGCCATACACATTGTGCGGCATTGAGTTGTGAAGTTTTTGCAAACGATTGAACGCTGCTCACCGAACGCTGATTGATCGGCTTCGCTTCCGAATCATGTGTTTTTGCGTTCAACTGGCGATTCATTGCTCACTCCAAAACGAGATGAAACACGCGGAATTATTAAACCGCAAATGCCGAACCGATCGCGATGCTCAGCTTCGGCAAAATCTGCCGAAGGTGGACTTGTGTGGTACGATGAGCCTTGAGAGGGGATGCCCAAAGGGCAGGCGAGGGGGCCATTTGAGGTTTGGCGACAGCCCCTTGTATGTTCTCAGAGGAGGCAATTGTAGAGAATCCCTTCTCCCCCCGGGAGAAGGTGCCCGCAGGGCGGATGAGGGCCGTGCTTTCCCCATCCATCCGCACACCTCGTTCCTCCCGTTGAACAACAAACGCCCGCGAACTCCGCGCGCATCCAACGACGGAAGCAAGGCGCTCGGAAGCATCCGGTGTGAACAGGCAGGTGGTAGCCGACTGCAGCGGCCAGGCATTTCCGGAACGCAAGGGGTGGACCGTTTTACGCTTCACGAATGAAGGCGTGATCAGGAGTCCGGATGCTGTTGCGGTGAGGATCGCTCGCAGCCTGGGGCTTGGCGCTCGTTTTCGCGGCACGCCGTCAGGCAGAGGGTCACGAGCGGCCCGCTAGTGCATCGTCACGGGTAAAAGTTGGGGTGCCACTGGCTCTGCCAGTGCTTCCCAGGTGCCAACACCCTTTGGACGTACACTGGCAAAGCCAGTGGCACACAACACAAAGATTAAGCTTTGACGACGCACTGGTTGTTTGTCAGCATTGAATTTTAGGGTAGCCGGATTCGCCAGAATTCGGAAAGCTCGGTTATTTCCTGAAGTCTGGCGACTCCAGCTACAGGCGGATCCTCATCTTTGTTCCTGACGAACCACTACTCCTGCTTCTTCAGCTCTTCAAA
>JBDOMX010001031.1:0-4785 GCA_039831615.1 Planctomycetaceae bacterium | reverse complement strand
CGGATTATTCCTGGCCGCCTGGCTGTG
Organism: Planctomycetaceae bacterium; assembly: GCA_039831615.1. Taxonomy (GTDB): domain Bacteria; phylum Planctomycetota; class Planctomycetia; order Planctomycetales; family Planctomycetaceae; genus S139-18. The sequence continues at coordinate 4,758 of JBDOMX010001031.1, read as the reverse complement.
GTTCCTCTCCACGACCGACGCCATCCACCCCAATGTCTGGCTACTGTCAACTGTCTACTTACTACTGCTGATGGCCGGCCTCGGCCTGGGCTTTGGCATCATCTTCAGTTCGCTGACGACGAAGTATCGCGATCTGACATTCCTGATTAGTTTCGGCGTGCAACTGGCGATGTACGCCACGCCGGTTATTTATCCCATGAGCACACTCAGCGAAAAGATGCGAGCAGTACTCTGGTGGAACCCCATCGCTCATATCGTGGAAACATTCAAATACGGTTTTCTGGGCGCCGGCGAAGTATCGCTCTCAGGCTTAGCCTATACCTCAGTATTCACCGCCGTCACCCTGGCCTTCGGCATCATCATCTTCAACCGCACAGAACAGACGTTCATGGATACCGTCTGATTGGACGAGAGAGGCTAGAAGCGAGATGCTAGGCGCTAGAAAAGCCCAACGCCCTTGTTCTTTCCAGCTTCTAGCCTCTAGGTTCTAGCTTCTCTAACCTCAATGACCGACGACAACACACAGAAATGGATGGAACAATGGCGATCGGCAGCTCGCCAGTTGCCGTTAATAAGAGCTCAGGAGCTGCGGGATTTAACAGAAGAAGCCGCAACTCGACAGGCGATTGCACTCGCACCATTGCACCCCGTTCCTCTGCGACCATCATCGGGACTTGTTGAAATGCAGCGTTGGTTTGCAAAGTGGAGAGTTAAGCTGGACCAAGACGTGTGAACGGAATCCTGAAAACGGCCGTCAACGTGAACAAGACATTATGTTCACTGGGATATCCGTTTTGCGTCATCGGAGGGCTGGCTCTGCAACGCTGGGGTGAGCCCAGAATGACAGTGGATATCGATGTCACCGTGCTAAGCGGATTCGGAAACGAATCTGTCGTCGTTGAACAACTGCTCCAGAACTTCTCTGCCAGAATCGAAGACGTCGTCAATTTTGCTCAACAGAATCGCATTGCACTGCTGAAGACGGAAGAAGGAATTGGCCTGGACGTGTCGTTGGGAGCCCTGCCTTTTGAAGAGCGTGTGATGGAAAGGTCTTCCGACTGGATAATCCCGGAATACGGGACCATCAGGACCTGCAGTGCGGAAGACCTGGTCATTCTTAAGACATTTGCCGCTCGCCCTCAGGATTGGATCGATGTGCAATCCGTGGTCATGCGGCATGCGGGAACTCTGGATCGAGAGTTGATTCTGGCCGAACTGACACCCCTTGCAGAACTCAAAGAAGAACCCGAAATCCTCGAGCAGCTGCAGACGCTCTTCCGAACTCACCCAACATGAACCACGGAAAACCAGTCTCTAGCTTCTAGCCTCTTCCCCATGAGCTTCGAAGACCTCGACGTCTGGAAACGATCCGCCCGACTCTCGGCGACGCTATATCAACAACTGGGCTCACTCAAGAATTGGGGCTTCCGTGATCAGATCACCCGGGCGGGATTGTCGATCCCATCCAATATTGCCGAAGGTTGTGAACGCGACAGTGGTCCGGAAGTGGCGTATTAAGTTACCTCTCCCCTCTGGGGAGAGGGTTAGGGTGAGGGGTATCGCCAAAGGGTCGTGTGGAGAAGTGATCACACAGATCTACGTCGGCATCGAAGCCGGTTTCATCGAAAAGGAAGTCGGCATGTCCTGGGTCAAAGAAGCCAAAGAAATCAACGCCATGCTCGGCGCCCTCATCAAACGTCACCGAGCCCGAAAATCCTAACGCTGTTCTTCTCTAGCCTCTAGCTTTCTAGCATCTAGTTTCTCATGTCCACCGCAATCAAAATCGAAAACCTCTCCAAACTCTACCGGCTCGGCACGGTTGCAGCTGAAACGTGCCTCATCAGTCTATGAAATTGTACCTGGATCTTTGTTGCTTCAATCGGCCGTTTGATGACCAGTCTCAGCTGTTGGTCCGTCTTCAAACGGAAGCCAAACTGGCCGTTCAGGACTCCGTCAGAAGTGGGGACCATACGTTGATCTGGTCGGCGATACTGGATTTGGAGAATGCCAACAATCCGGATTCGGAGAGGAAAACGGCGATTGACGAATGGAAGTTATTGGCCGAAGTTGATGTGGCGACCACCGTGCCTGTGGAAGACCTTGCGATCACGCTTGCTGAAGTTGGGCTGAAGGCAATGGATGCATTGCACGTGGCGTCGGCGATTGAAGCTGGTGCAGAGTGTTTTCTAACGACGGACAAACAAATTTTGCGAAAGCTGAAGAGCGACAATCGCATTCAGGTTCTCGATCCTGTGGACTTCATCCGCGAGACGGAGGCTGTTGACGAATGAAAACAGATCTTGAACTAAAAAGTGACGGCATGAAGTTACTTCGAAGTCAATTAGGACTTGTGGAATCGGAGCGATTCCTGACGCTAATGTTGCGAGAGCCGTTCGACTATACGAAATGGCGACAGCATCAGTGGGGTGACCACACTGTTGCCGATCTTGCGGAAAAAGCACGCCAATTGCGAGCAGGTCTCAAGTAGCGCACAAACAAGTCATCAGTCGTCAGGAAATGCCCCGACCGCCAACTCCGGCGAAGCTGGCTTCGAACACAGGAATAACAGCCCGGTCCCACGAGTCACAGAGGTCCCAAAACCGTTGTCCGCTCAAATACACTCGCCACTCGCATCTAATCTCTGCCCTATGAGCTTCGAAGACCTCGACGTCTGGAAACGGGCTGCTCGATTGTCAGCGACGTTGTACCAGCAAACGAAAGAGCTCAGAGACTTCGGTTTCCGTGACCAACTGACACGTAGCGGGCTGTCAATTCCGTCGAACATAGCAGAAGGACTGAGGAAAACGGGGTCTGGATCCAATAGTGCGCAGCACCCGCAGGGCCGTCCCGGCTATTGGTGCCTGACCCCCTTTTTCCAACGGAATCGAAGCCGGTTACCTGAACAAAGAAGACGCTCTCGTATGGGCGGACGAAGCCCAACAAATCGGCCGGATGCTCGGAGCTCTGATCAATCGTCATCGTTCGAAAGTCAAGAAATGACTTACTGCGTTTCTTTCTCGCCACTCGTCTCTCGCATCTCGTCTCTAGCTTTCTAGTCTCTACCTTCTCCGGCTCCGCCGGCCCCCATGCTAAAACCCACTCCCAACCGAAAACTCTACATTCAGGTGTTACAGGGAATGACACCCGCTGAGCGGCTACAGAAGTCGTGGGAATTAACCGAAGCAACTCGCGAATTGCTAAAGAGCGGTTTGCGACGCACGCATCCTGATCTCAGCGAGGTCGAACTGAACGATTGCTATCTGAAGAGACTGCAGGCGTGTCACAACAGGAACTATTGATACTGGTCATTGAGGCACTGGATCGCCTGAACGTTGATTACTTCATCACCGGTTCGTGGAGTTCCAGTTTGCTGGGCGAACCGCGTTCGACGCACGATTTGGATTTGGTTGTTAACATCGGTCCGGCGATGGTTGATTCGCTGGTAGCGTCATTTTCCGACGAACAATTTTACCTGTCCACTGCTGCTGTGAGTGCTGCCATTCAGAACGGCAGCATGTTCAACCTGTTAGATCTGCACTCCGGTGACAAAGTCGATTTCTGGTTGTTAACGGAAGAGCCGTGGGACCAGGAACGATTTCAACGACGGCAGCAGGCGGATGTGTTCGGCACAGTGGTGAGCGTCTCGTCGGCGGAAGACACCATTCTGGCCAAGCTCAGATGGTCAAAACTATCTGGCGGCAGTGAAAAACAGATTCAGGATGCACAAGGTGTCTACGAAGTTCAGCGTTCACGATTAGACATGGCCTACATCGATCAGTGGGCAAATCAATTGGACATCACTGAATTGTGGGCCCAAATCAAAACGTCTGATTAAACACTCCACCTGCCTTCTTCTTCTCTAGTCTCTAGCCCTCTAGCATCTAGTCTCTCATGACTACCTCCTTAAAAAAACTCCTCGTCACCGGTTCTTCCGGACTGATTGGTTCCGAAGTCTGCCTGCACTTTGCGGCGTTGGGCTGGAAGATCCATGGCGTAGATAACAACCAGCGAGCCGTCTTTTTTGGACCGCAGGGTGATACACGCTGGAATCAGCAACGTCTTGCCGATGGCATCGACGGATTTGAACATCACGAAGTGGATATCCGCGACCGAGATGGCGTGCTGGAACTGATGAGCAGCGTCCGGCCCGATGCCATCGTGCATACGGCTGCACAGCCCAGTCACGACAAAGCGGCCGCAATTCCATTTGACGATTTTGATACGAATGCTGTTGGGACGCTCAATCTGTTGGAAGCCGCTCGTCAGGCCTGTCCGGAATCGCCATTTGTTCATATGTCCACGAACAAGGTTTATGGAGACCGTCCCAACACGATTGCGTTAAAGGAGCTGGAAACTCGTTGGGACTACGCGGACTCGGCGTACGAGAATGGGATTTCAGAATCCTTTTCGATTGACCAATCCAAACATTCGTTGTTCGGAGCATCAAAAGTTGCGGCCGACGTCATGGTTCAGGAATACGGTCGGTATTTCAACATGCCAACCTGTTGTCTGCGTGGAGGCTGTTTGACGGGGCCGAATCATTCCGGAGTGGAATTGCATGGCTTCCTCAGCTTCCTGGTGAAGTGCAATCTGGAAGGCCGGGAATACAGCGTGTTCGGCTACAAGGGCAAGCAGGTCCGGGACAATATTCACAGTGAGGACGTTGCTCGGTTCATTCATGCGTTTGTGGAAACGCCACGTGTGGCTGAGGTGTATAACATCGGCGGTGGCAAGGACAACAGCTGCTCAATTATGGAA
>JBDOMX010000806.1:4169-4792 GCA_039831615.1 Planctomycetaceae bacterium | reverse complement strand
GGAGACGGTTGCTCCAAAACTCTCGGAGCGGATGAGTGCAAAGTACAACAGTTCCGCACTCTCCGTATCAGGATCGTGTTTTTCCCAGTTGGCATTCACCAGCGCATCAACCTCTGCCACAGTGGGAGTGCCGCCCGTTTTTTCAATCAACTGCGTGCGGGCCACCGGGAAGGCGATTCTCTCATATAGACTTTGTGGCAGACCCCGGCCGTTGCCATTTGCGATCACCTGCGGATCGCGTCCATTGGGAGCGTTCAGTCGGTCTTCGACCCGTTGAGGAAACTGAAAGCGGAACTCCAGCTTCTTCGCTACAACGGCGATCGCGCTCTTATGTTGTTTGCGTTTGTCGTCAGGGAGCCCAAGCTGCTCCACCACAATCCGAATGGCCACCTTCCGGCGATCGTCTCTGAATGCGCGGTCGAAGGATTCGACGCGTTGCTGCATGAGGCCGTTGATCTTTTGAACGGTGGCTTTAGTGGATTCTCTCAACGCGCGGTCGGTCATGCCATTCATGACCGAAATCGTCAGTGACGCCAACGTCCCGATGATTGCAATGACGATCAGCAGTTCCAACAGAGTGAAACCCTGTCGTGATCGATGTTTTGCTGAAGCTGGAGACATCT
>JBDOMX010000806.1:0-4159 GCA_039831615.1 Planctomycetaceae bacterium | reverse complement strand
CCTGAGAAACAGAGTTGTCTGACTGAGTTGCATGAAAGACCGTTCGTAGCTGAGCACGTGCAGAAACTAGTGCTCTGTCAATGGTTGGCTTTCGGGTTGTGTGCCACTGGCTTTGCCAGTGTAAGTCCAAACTGTCATGTCACCTGGGAAGCACTGGCGGAGCCAGTGGCACCCGAGTTTTTGCGTTGACGAACCACTAGTTGCCTAATGTGCCAGGTGCGAAGTTGGCAATATTATCACGCTGGGTTTTTACAGAAAGGGTGCTCCCCTCGGACCAGGTCAGGACAACAAATGGATTTGGTTCAACGTCGAAGCCAAAATCCCCGTCTTCGCCCGGTGAAATCAGTTGGAATGAGTTCTCATTCCAGGCAGTCGAGCCGTCCGACTGGTGGTAGTGGGCCACTGATCCGGCAGTGTCGCTGTAGCCCTGCCCGTTGTTCGAAGATGCATAAAGGATGGGGACTGTTTGGTCCTCAGTGCTGATGGAGTCTTTGTATTCCGGCATGCCGTCACCGTCGTTGTCGACGAAACGATCAGTGTCCAGTGTGATTTGCGGATCGATTCTGTTGTCACCACCGCGAGAAAACGGCTTTTCCTTGTTGCCCGAAAACCCGGTCAACGTTGCATTGAGGGCCAATGGCGTGGGTACAATCGTTGGTGGATAGGCGACACTGGCTCGGATCCCGCCCAGAAAAAACACGAGGCACTCACTTGAAGTCAACACGAGGAGGTCCGTCGTGTCACCGTCGCCGTTGAAGTCGACATGTTGTGAGAAGTCAACGTTCGGGCCAAACATTTTCCGTAAAAATGATTTCGATCGCGGTTGCCATTTCTCGTCTGGATCTGTCGACGTTGGATCTGGGTTCTCAATTAGAACAATTGCGCTCGGTGGAATGACACCGTAATCGGATTCGAACGATTTCATGGCAACCTCCAGTTGCGTGAAATCCGCCTTCACCCTGGTGACATCCACATTTCTGAAGACTCCCCCGAACACGGTCAGCAATAGTGCCATCAGCACGCTGATCACCACAATCACGACCAACAGCTCCAGCAATGTGAAGCCGGATCGTCGTTCCATCGCCGTGCCTGTTTGTCTTCTCATAACGGAATTCCAGTTTTCAGTGGTTCAGTTTTCAGTGCCCGATCGACGTTCCGGGTCGGGTGAGCACTGCCGTCTGATTTTTGGACTGCGACACCTTTGACCGTCTCAGGACAGGTCATTCAGCAGCTGGACGAGCGGCAGGAACAGGGCGATAACGATGAAACCAACGATCAGTCCCAAAACCACCACCATGATCGGCTCCAGCAAACTCACCAGAGCTTCCACGCGCACTTCCACCTCTTCATCATAAACGTCGGCCACTTTGTACAGCATGTTATCCAATGCACCGGTTTCTTCTCCCACGTCGACCATGTTGACCACCATGTCGTCCACGATCTTCGCTTCCCGCAATGGCACCGCGATCGTTTCCCCTTCGCGAATGGCCGCATAGATATTGTCGAACGCGCGCACGAACACCGCATTGCCGGCCGTATCGCGGGAAATGATCAGGCCTTCCAGGATCGGCACGCCCGACGCAATCAGCGTTCCCAGGGTGCGCGTCACGCGCGCAATGACCCCCATGTGCAGGATTTTTCCGATGAGCGGGATGCGTAACGACATCCAATCGGCCACGAAATGCCCCGTCTTGTTCTTCTTGATAATCTTGATGGACAACCAGAACACGATCGGCAGGATGGGGATCATGTACCAGTAGTTCGCCAGATAGTCGCTGGCGTCGATCAGAATCACAGTCATCGGCGGCAGGTCCAGATCGAACCCTTCGAAGATGTCTTTGAACTTGGGAATGATGAAGATCATGATGAAGGACACGATCCCCGTCGCGACCGTAATGACGGCTGCCGGATAAATCATGGCTCCAATGATTTTCCGCTTCAGCGACTGTGACTTTTCCTGGAACTCGGCCAGACGCTGCAGAATGATTTCCAGTGCACCCCCGGCTTCGCCCGCTTTCACCATGTTGCAGTACAAATTGTCAAATGCCTTGGGCTGTCTGGCCATGGCGTCCGACAGTGTCTGGCCGGATTCGATGTCTTCAATCACATCCATCAGCGCATTCCGCAACGCGCCCGGCTTGTTTTGACCTTCCAGGATTCTGAGGCTGCGGAGGACCGGAAGGCCGGCATCCTGAAGCGTCGACAGCTGGCGGGTGAACTGGGTGAGCAGTTTGGGGCGCACTCCCCCAATGGTGAACGTCTTCTTGCGGTCATCGGTCTTCTTCTTCGCCGCCTGAGCTCTCTTTTTTCGTTCCTGTTCGCGGATCTTGGTGACGTAGAAGCCCTTTTCACGAATCATCGTCTGGGCTTCGGCTTCTGACGGTGCCTCAATGGTGTCTTTCACCTCAAGTCCCGTGCTGTCCATCGCTTCATACTGGAACGTTGGCATGCCCTGTTCTCCAATCGGTTCCGGCGACTCGCCAAACCAAACTCCGGAATTCAGTCCTGACAGGCAGGACCTGATGATTCCGGGGAAGGTTGCGGGCGATCAGACGCCAATCCGTCAACAAAAAATGATCTCACGAACGTCAGTGAATTCAGTCTATCCGGCAGCGGCCTCTGCGTCCAACTCCGCGCTGCGATCGGTTGTTCTGTGGTGTAGCTGATTATTGGGTGGATTCAAAAACTGAAAGCAACAGCTGGTTGCTGCTCCCCGGTGGGGGAGCAGGTGGCCGACGGCCGGACAAGGAGCGGTCGCCAATCTCAAAACATCCCCTCACCTGCCCTTTGGGCATCCTCTCCCCTTTCAAGGGGAGAGGAACTACTGATTTGGACTTCCAATGTTGCTGTCACTATCTTCTTTGGGCATCCGCTCCCGTTTCAAGGGGAGAGGAACAGCGGCCTGTCTCAACCACATGTTCCTCCCATCGATGGATGCCCCTGTTCGTCTGTGGTTTTTATCAAACACAAACACTGCTTCCTGTTATTCAACGTCTTCCATGACGGTTTCGCGGACGACTTCATCGATCGTCGTTTTTCCGTCAAAGATCAGCTTAAGACCTGCTTCGCGCAAGGTCGTCATCCCCTGGCTGCGAGCGACATCCCGAATTTCATCTGCCGATTGTTCAGCAGCGATGGAATCGCGGATTTCGTCTGTCACCTCCAGTAATTCGTATAGGCCGATGCGGCCCTTGTAGCCTGAGTTGTTGCAGCGCGAACAGCCCTTGCCGTAGTAGAACTTGTATTTTCGAGCCGTGTCCAAAGGAAGCTGCAGTTCCATCAACAGTTCGTCTGACGGTACGAACTCAACCCGGCACTCCGAACAGATGCGTCGGACGAGCCGCTGCGCCAGAATGGCTTCCACCGTGGCGGTGATCAGGAATGCGGGCACACCCATGTCGCGCAGGCGAGTGATTGCCGTCGGCGCATCATTGGTATGCAGCGTGCTGAAGACGAGGTGACCGGTCAACGCGCTCTGCACGGCGATTTCGCCGGTTTCGTAGTCACGAATTTCGCCGACCAGAATCATATCCGGGTCGTGTCGCAGGATGGCCCGCAGGACATTCGCGAAGGTGACTCCCACATCCGGATTCACCGGCACCTGCACCACGCCCTCGATGTCGTATTCGATCGGGTCTTCGCTGGTGATGATCTTGGTTTCAATGTCATTCAGTTCGTTGATCGCGGAATACAACGTGGTTGTCTTGCCGCTGCCTGTCGGTCCGGTGACCAGCACAATGCCGTTGGGGGCTTTGATGATGTCGCGGAATCGTGTCAGGATGGACGGGTCCATGCCGATCTTGTTGAGGTCCAGAGCGACGACGGTCCGGTCCAGAATTCGCATGACGACGGCTTCACCGAACAGGGTCGGCAGCACGCTGACTCGCAGGTCCACGTGGTTGCCGCCCACGTTCAGTTCGATGCGACCGTCCTGAGGCAAACGGTGTTCGGCGATGTCCAGATCGGACATGACCTTCACGCGAGACACGATGGCGTTGGCCAGATGCCGAGGAGGAGGCACCATTTCGTACAGCACGCCGTCGGATCGCACGCGGATTTTGAATTCGTCTTCAAACGGTTCCAGATGGATGTCACTGGCCTGGTCCCGGATCGCCAGCAGGATCACCATGTTCAGCAGTTTTTTGATCGGCGCGGCATC
>JBDOMX010001151.1:0-4792 GCA_039831615.1 Planctomycetaceae bacterium | reverse complement strand
TGTCGCCGTGGTCGCCTGCTGATCATGGAGTTACCAGCGTCATACACACTGCGACCGCCTCACTTCCTGACAAGTCCACGGCACACCTCTCATCAGATGTCTGTGCCCGGTCGATCACCACCTCACTTATGACCACACGACACTCAACATTTCAATCGCATCGCAACAGTCTGCGCCAGCGGTACGCGCGGCTCTCTGCATCGACCACTCTGCAAGAGTGCAGGCACCGCTTTCCGGACCGCCATCAGCATGAACGCTGCCGCATTTCCGCAAAGTGTGCGACGACAGAGCGGATTTCGAGCGCTCAATCCTGTCGGCACCAACAACTGGCCATCACAGCCGGTGCATTCAACGCCCAATAGCTCGCGGCTAAGTTCACCGCACGTTTATCTGCAGTGCCGACCACCTTTTCGCACAGATTCCGTCGGTACAGACGGCACCGCCGATAAACTACTTAACGTTATCAGGGTAACGTCGTACGGACCCCGGCAGGGACCAGATGTGCGGAGTCTGCGTAGAGGACCCTTGGTGGATCACTTGCCGCGCTCAGGGACAACCGACAGGTGAGAACCGGTCCGTGGCCGGAATCTGACGCTGCGAAAACATCGGCCGTCAGGACATCTCCTCGTCCGGTAATATACGGGCCCCATTTCCTGACTAAATCAATGTCGGCAACGTTTTCTGTCAGCAGCCATTCCGTGGTACGGCATGAAGCAGACTGAGCATCTCGAAGACGTTGTCTCCGGGCAGACAACAGTTTTTTGATATGACTGTCCGTGATATCAGGCAGACTTCTCAGCAGTTCTTCGGGAGCTTCATTGATGTTCAGTCGTCCTTGCCGTGGTTGTTCGCCTGCCAGCGACAGAACTTCAGAAATTTTCACCACAAGTTTGGCGCTTGTTTCATTGTCTCCTTGCCAGGGACTGCGAAGTACTTTGTGTCTTCGGTTACCAGTCGTCGGTATGACAAAGGTACCAATCAAATCATAGAAACTGTCCACGCTCCAGCGTGGTCCGCCTGAGGCGTCGAATCCGCCCAGTGTTTTCAGCGCAGGGTCTGTCTGTTTTTTGTCAGCGGAAGGATCGTTCCTGCCCAGCTGGTTTTGGATACGAGCCTCAAGACTCTGCAGTTGCGATGTGGCAGTGGATTTGACCTGCCGCTGTTTAATTCCAAACATGCGGACAGCGATAATGTAACGAGCTTCTTCTTCTCCCATTTTTTCTTTTACGGACTCGTAAACCATTTTCAGATCGGCTGAGTTCAGCGGGATACGCTGTGTGCGGGTCGCATCTTCTTCGGCAGCAAACACGGTCAGAAAACTGTTCCATGGCTGAGCCCCCTGAGTAACTCGCTGAGACAAAGATTGGATTCTGCGCAGCTGACCGGTACCGCCGGAGTCAGGTCGTGTTTGGTTCAAGTCAGGCGGCGGCGTTCCAAACAGCTGATTGAAGCTGACCTGGCGAACAGCCACCAGTTCGTTGAGATCACTGATCCCTGCGTTGGGCGGCAGACTCTGGCTGTGTTGTGAAACATAGTAATTTCGCTCTGCACCGAACTGGCGTGAATTGTGGTCACTGTCAATCCAGTCCAGAATGCTGTCAGCAGCCTGAACTGTCATTCCGGGGACATACATCAAAAGAGTTCTGCCTGACTTTTCTTCCAGACCTGCAACCCAGTTGATGTCGAGTTTGGCACTTTCATCGGTAAAGCCATTTACGCGTTTTTCGTTACTGTCGATCGAGACCGGTCTGCAGGCAGAGACGGTGATCGGATTGTTTACAGTTCCGGCCTGGACTGTACAGGTCGATAAGGCTTCGTCATCTGCCTGTCCTGGAAACATGATTCCCTGACGCAGCCGCAGGCAGATCTGGCTCACACCCGACTGCAGGGCAACTCGCAGTTCAATCTGCTGTCTGATTGCTATAGCAATTTTTAAACTGCTGTTAGCCCATGACGCCAGCTGAAACGCGGAAAATGCGACGACTGTCAGGAGGATCACTGCCATCACCAGAACCATGCCCTGACGCTTCAGGTTGGCCCTGCGGGTTGATTTGAAGTTCAGTTTACGCATGCTTGCTGCCTGTCTGAATTTTGCACAGGAAACGTCGCCACATTCTTCGCGGGCGATACCGGTTTTGGATTTGTTTTCTGTTTCGGTGCAGACGCGGAACGACCGCTCGCAATGATTTGGAGTGAATGTGGGGGCACTGTCTTTTGATTTTAATGGCGTTCGGAACGTAAAAGCTGCTGCTGTTGTTGTTGGGGAGCAGCCGTTTCACAGTCGAGAAAAGTCCGCGGGCTGAAAATACTGACGCTCTCATATTCCTTTGGTGTATTTGGCCACATGCGCACTGTGATCTCAACGACAGAAGGCAAACGATCGCTAAGGAGTGAATTGAACTGCGAGACCCAGATCCCTTCTTCCTGATATCTGAAATTTATGCTGATCGGAAATTCGCTCAGCATGACGGCCTGTTCGTCGTGGATTTCGCGAGCCGATACCCGTGTTTCTGTTGATACCGTCGCAAAACAGTCAATTTGCTGTTCGGTTTCCCGCAAAATGATTCCGGCGTTTTCCAGCAAACGTGTCATTTGGTATCTCGAACCACCGTAAAAGGTTCCTGTGATAGCCACACCGTCACGAACCTGATCCGACAGAAACAGTTGGTTTTCGGTACCGATCAGGGCGCAAATCATGGGGTTCTCCGTGCCATGGCTGTCCGAAACAGTATGCCGGGATGTGAGCATGGTGTTTTGTGGAGGGTTACGGATGGTTCCTGGCAAACGGGCTGTTTCCGCGTCAGGGGTAGACTGACTGTCCGGAGAACCGGCGTTCAGTCGGCTGATTGCTGTCTGCAGCCCAACGGAAGAGAACGTCGTATTCATTCTCTTACGCAGGTGATCTGTCACGACCGATGTTGTTCTGAAGGCCAGAAGTTCATGGTTGCTGTCCCACGAGATCCGTCCGACGTTCATCAGCATCTGATTGATGATCACAGCGAATACGCCAAGCAGACTCAGGCTGATTATCAACTCAATGAATGTAAAGCCTGTCCGTATGATTGGCGATTTCTTCAGGTATTGTGAACGAGACAGGACTGAGTTGCTGCCAGGTTCCTGTACTTTGTTCATCGATCTGATCTTCGCAGAAGGCCGTGCTGTCGCTCGTCACTGTTTCGTCGTGACAGTTCATCAAATACGGCCAGCACACGAGACATGCTGACTGCAGGCTGAGACTGACTGGAGAATGTGACCTCTACTCGCACAATGGCGCCGCCACTTTGAGTGTCATGTTCGATGGTTCTTGTCCAGTCATAGGCAGGGTGTGCCGCATGATGACCGTCGTCCGACTGAGGCAGCCCGCCGTTTTGTGCAATGAATTGCGTACTGGCTACCTGATTAATCAGCTGCTCTGCCGCACGAGCGGCAACGATGTTATGACGTGCACGATCAGCCGCTTCAATTGCACTGTCGACGAGTACACTTGCCGGGACGGCAACGGCCATCAGAACACCAATCGCCATGATTGTTTCGGCCAGCAGGGCGCCTTTGCGTTTGCGTCGAACTTCGCACAAATGTCGTCGGCAGAACATTACTTCACCCTTTCAGTCAGTTCATTCTGTGGTCCGGGATGGAAGTCCGGACACGGGATCGATGTGAATCTTCTGGCGCATGTTGGGGCTCACAATGCTCAGACCGGAACAGTCACTGAGTCCGTTGATATCGAATACGATTTTGAAATACTGCGGGGAGTTGTCGCGGCTATCCTCACTCCGCAGGGTCAGCGAGTCAGGCAAAGATTTCCAGTCACTGTTTTCGTCGAAAGACAGCGTTGCCGAATCGGTATGTGATTTCTCACTGACGGTCACCGACCGATAGGCATTGTGTTCAGGCGAATACTCAAAAGCATGTGGTAATCCCATCCACATGGCATCGGAAGAGGTTTGCAGCAAAGTCCCGGCAACAGATTCGGCAGCGTTGCTGACACTTCTGGCATTCATCCAGCCGAACACAGCAGGGGCGGCCATACCTATGACTCCGGTCAGCAGAGCCAGGACTATCATGAGCTCTAGAAAAGTAAATCCAACGCGAGTTCGCTGCTGAAGAGTAAGGATGCGTTGAGTCACTTCTGAGTCCCTTTACGAATTACGTTGGCCGTTAGAGTTAGGTATGACCACATCATCGTCTGTGCCTTCTCGGCCGTCCGGCCCGACAGAATAAAATGTAAACTGGCCCTCCTTTTGCCTCGACGACTGAATCAGCAGTTTCTGCCCCCACGGATCAACTGGCCCAGAGGTGAGGTATGGACCGAACCACTGTGGGTCATTCGGTGGCGGTTCAAGCAGTACGTCGATCCCTGACTTGATGTCAGGCCAGCGCCCCTGATGGTCAATCAGGTACATTTTTAGTGCCTGTTCTGCCGACTGCAGTGTGAGTATTGCGGTGTCCCGGTTGGCTTTGTTCTGCCGGGTAAGCAAATCCGGAACGAGTACAGAAGCAATCGCACCAAGGATTGCCAGAACCAGCAGGATCTCAAGCAGGGTGAAGCCACGACGACCCTGGCTGCCTCTGCGCAGGTTACGCACACGGAGTGTCCTGTCTGTCTGGCAATAAACAACAACGGGTAGGTGTGTGCTGTTCATGGCATGTTGTCTCTCTTAAAACGGTAGTTCATTAACTGGGGTTAGTGGCAAATGTTGTGTTTGAAGAAAGTTGTTCAGGCGACGATTTCGGTTTGAATTGTACGGGTCTGTGAAGGTTTGCGGTCGTCATCCTCGAGTTGATTCTCACT
>JBDOMX010000480.1:0-4793 GCA_039831615.1 Planctomycetaceae bacterium | reverse complement strand
GTCATTGCTGTAGGGCGCGCTGAGCGAATGTCCCACTCGAATCCACTCGCCTTCCCGGCCTCGGTGATGGCGCCGGCAGGAACGTTCCATTCTTCAAGCCGCTGAAAAACGCGTTCTCGCCAGCGATGTCCGTCTGGATCAACGTCGGCAATGGCATCACATTCTGTTTCGTGGACCAGGATCTCTGCCCCGGACTCCTCCTGCAGCCACCACGCATTGCCAACATGATCGATATGTTTGTGGGTCAGAATGATGCGGCCAATGTCCTGAATCGCTATTTGATGGGACTTCAGAGACTCACGAAGCTCCGTACTGGCTTTCTCAGTGGCAACGCCCGTATCAATCAACGTGAGTGGATCGGAATGAATGACGTAGACACAGTTTCTGCCTTCAAAAAACGGATTCGGAATTTGCAGAGTTGTAACAGGGAAAGGCGAGTTTTGGGTCATTCGTGAATTTGCTCGTGAGCGATCCTGCGATGTGGACAGATGAATTGACCTGCACGGTCAGCTGCCACGATCAGTGTACACCGTGACTCGTTGTCACACGGCTCTCTTCAGGCACTTCCTGAAGATAGAATGCGTGACAGTTTAGGAGTGCTCGAGTAATAACTGTCGCGACTTCAATGTAGCCATCACGCTCCGCCGTGATGATCCGTGGCCAAAACAGGACAGTTATTGCTCGAACGGTCCTGAGGATCGATCAGATGTCAGGGAGCGGAGCGTCGGGCAGGAACTGACGTCCAACCGCACCCTCCCACCTCCCATTACCCTTCTCCCGGAGTCGGGAGAAGGTGGCCGGAGGCCGGATGAGGGCAAACTCGACAAACGGGACATTTCCTCATTCCCAGACTCCAGCTTTGGGAACGAGGCGAAACGTCAACGTGGCCCCTTTTTTTGGCGCATGCGGCAACGGGGATGAGACGGTAGCGAACGAGAGGCCCGTTTTTTCGAAATCTCGCAGCTTTGGCCCGAATTTCGTTGAGCCTGAGCGCGTAGTTTTGTGATGCGAAACCTGGTGCATCTCCGCAGCGTCAAGCTCGAATCGGTTGGCGTACAATTTTGGATTGCTCGAGTAATCACTGTTGCGAAGTCAATGGAGCCATCACGCTCCGCCGTGATGACCCGTGGCCAGAAACCTCAGTTATTCTCGAACCGTCCCCGTAGTACCTGAGTCCCCACACGCCTCGATCCGTCCTCTTTTGGACCAACTGAGCATCTGAGACGGCGGGTCAACGCGGATAATCAGATTGTTCTATCCTGTGGGTGACGATGCCGACTCTCCCAGGAACAGCATGTTGACTGTTCCACAACTCGCGATTAGTTTCGATGCCACGGGCGATTTCCTCCACGCAGTTTCAAAACGTGCCACCCCACCCCACCACCCCAACTCTCCATCCGGCCACTTCCTGCCGTGGGGAAACTAACCATTCTCTTGTTGTGAGCGGTTGCCATGCCACGTCCTCCGAATAAGCCGATAGGAATCTTCCCTCCCACTCAACCGTCGCAACCAGGTGACACACCGTCAGCTAATAAATCTCCCAATAAGCCGGTCGGACTCTTTCCCCCCACGGGACCATCCCAACGTGATGCCGCCGCGTCAGCCAGCGAATCGAATCAAACTGGCACCACCCAGCAATCGCCAGAGGGAGAGCAGACTTTTCGTTCGGGAACTCTTGACGGCACTCTGAACAGGCGGTTACTCGTCATCAGTGCACTGATCGTGCTGGGGATCGTGGGAATCTTTTTTCTCACGCACCGGCTTCAACATCATCGGTTAACGGTTGATTTGTTGGCGCTGGCCGACACTGCAGCTGAGAATGACCCAAAACGTGCTCAGCGATTGTATCGCGATTATCTGAAACTCCGGCAGGACGATTTGGATGTCAGAATCAAGCTCGCCGAAGTGCAGATGCAAACTGCCGATTCTCGCGGCCAATGGATGGCAGCATTCCACACCAATGAAGCGGTTCTGCGGGCTGATGCGGAACAGACCGGCATTCGCCGTCAACAAGTTGAAGTCTGTTTCCGACTGAGGAGATTCGCAGAAGCCCGCGCCCATATTGAAAAGCTCCTGGTACCGAATTCCGGAAACGGCGATCTGCACATGCTGTTGGGTCTGGCTCACGAGGCAAACCGCGAGCACCTCGATGCTGCCCGTGAATTCGGACTGGCCATCGACGACGATGATTTCCAGTCGGTTGAAGTGCTCGGTCAGAACTGGACAAAGTTCCAGGCGTACTCCAGCCAGGCCAGAATCCTTCACGAAGAACTGGACGACCCCAACGGTGCTGATCGTGTCTATCGTGCCGTGTTGAAAGAGTACCCTTCTTCCTCAGAAGCGTTTCTGATGCGGGCCGTGCATCGCAGCCGCACTGGCCAGACAAAATATGCCGCAGCTGATGCCCGCAAGGCGATCGAACTGGATCCTGGCAACCATGATGCCCTGACGCTCGCCGCGGAACTGACGCTCGCGGATCCGACAAGCTCTCAGGACGACATCGACTCTCTCCACGAGTTGCTGAAGGCTGCGGTCAGCGATGCTGCCGATGACGACTCCCGCCTCTTCTATCTGCTGGCACAATTTGAGCGTCGAACGGGCGACATGGAAAAAGTGGTCGCGACTCTGGAAAAGGGCGTGGAACAGACCAGGAAGAATGACGGCCTCAAGAGCCTGCTGATCGGCGAGTTGATTGATCTGGGCCGCGTCGATCAGGCTCGAGCGACACTGAAACTTCGCGCCCCGTCTGATCTGGCGGTGCCGTGGGTGGCGCTGGTTTCTCACGCTCTGGCTCGGACAGCTTTCCAGCCCCTGACTTCGACGTGGCAGCCTGTTCGAACATTGACTCCAGCTCAGCAAACGAAATGGTCATCGTCGCTGCGTCAGCACGTTCACCTGCCAGAAAACTGACGATGAGTACGGAAACGATCAGTGCTGTGTGCAGAAGTCGGAGCACGGCGTGTGTGGAAAAAGGAGGTTCAAACAGGGCAAGAACCACCATCCAGCACGTGTTAACGTAAACTCAAATGAAATTGTTCGCAAGCAAAATGGAATAATGTCGCCGTTTACTGAGGAAAAAGGCTGATCCTGCATCCCGTCGGCGAAATGTTTCACAGGGCCGTGAGAGTCCGTTCTGAGGGTGCGTGTTTCGTGGTTCGCTTTCCCCTCGTTCCCAAAGCTCCTACCTGCGAACGAGGACAAGAGTTCAGTTGAGCCATGACCCTGATCGCTTTGACTTGACTGGCCGCACAGTTTTGGCATCCATGCCTAAAAAGCGTTGTTTCTTTGGCGGAAGCCGGCTCTGCCGGTAGAGTCATGAGGTCAGGACAAATGTTCCGGCCTCCTTGAGGGTCGGCGTCGGCCATCCCTCCCGTTCCGTGAGGTAAACTTGTATGAGCGTTGATATCTCCGAACTGCGTAGCCTTCCTGTTGCGGACAAACTTCGCATTGTCGAAGCACTTTGGGACGACATTGGCGCTTCCGCAGAACCCGTCGTGCTCCAGCCATGGCACTTTGACGAGGCGACCCGACGCTCTGCTGAATTGAGTGCTGATCCGTCAATTTCAATTGACCGCGATGAATTGTGGCGACGCGTCGATGGCTGACTCATTGCGATTCCATCCGCTTGTCGCTGATGATCTGTCGGCGGCAACGACATGGTACGACGATATTTCTGTCGACCTGGGAAATCGCTTCCGTCAGTCAATCAATGCTCGATTTGATTCGGTTGGATTCCGTCCCGAATCATTCGGTCTCGTCCACGACAAGTTACGAGCCGCCCGTGTTGATGGTTTCCCATGTCTTGTGATTTTTGAACACAACAATAACGTCGCCACGATCATTGGCGTTTTCCACGCGGCGTCTGATCCCGACAAGTGGCGCGGACGTAAACGGTAACGCATCGGGCGTCTTGGAAGGCCGCCACGGTTCTCGAACCGGGGAAGCGCAGCGCCAGGAAGCATCGGTCCAGGACAACCAAATCACAGTACAATGCGGGAAGTCTATGCCTCCTGTGCGCTGCCATGTTTCGTGGTTTTTGAACCACGAATGGACGCCAATGAACACCAATCAACCAATACAATAGTGCCCTGTCATTTGTGTGAATTTCCCTCGTTCCCAAGCCGGAGCTTGTGAACGAGGGAAACATACCGCTGTTCACTCACCTTATTAGATGTGTGGTACGATGCGGGCTGGAACCTGAGAACGAGGGAAAGAGGCTGGGGTTCGACGTGAGTGTTCGAGCGAAACTGGTGAGTGGATGAGGACCGCTGCGTAAGAACTGCCCTCATCCGGCCTCCGGCCACCTTCTCCCGGCTCCGGGAGAAGGGAAATGCAATGGGAGATGGGAAATGCAACTGGTGATGGGAAACGCACGGGGAGATGGGAAAATTTGCAATTGGTGACGGTCGCTTCGACGGGCGGAGGAAACTGGCGGCCCGTCTTCGGAGATCTCGTCGGTGGGAGTGATGTGTGGCGCGGTGTGATTTATGCCGTGCGACTCGCGTACAGTTCGTCCAAATTGAATTGCGGAATGGAATCCTGCTGACTGACGACTGCACTGACCCAGGCCAGCAAATCGGACTCTTTTTCCGGCGTGGCGAAGTGTCGGAAACTCAATTGCTTTCGTCTTATGCCCCAACGTGTTGTTGGTTTTCCGGTGAGCTCCTGAAGCCGTTCCCGGAGATTAGCCGCCGCGCCGACGTACAGACACTCGTCGTCCCGGAAGATGAGATAGATTCCTGCCACATCGGGCACGCGCTGTGACTGGAAGTCTGCGAAGCGATCCCCCAGCC
>JBDOMX010000832.1:3283-4795 GCA_039831615.1 Planctomycetaceae bacterium | reverse complement strand
ATGGGAGAGATGGGCTGCGACATCTGCGTTCGGCGATCTGGATCTTGATGGTGACCTGGACCTTTATGTCACCTGCTATGCCGACGTTCCCGCAACTGGGCCCACTCCCGTGTGCACGGAAAACGGTGTCCGTATCCATTGTCACCCGCACTACTACGAAGCCGTACCCGACATCCTGCTTGAGAATCGGGGAGATGGAACGTTTACGGATCGTTCGAATGCGTGGGGAATTGCCGATGAAGTGGAGTACGGCCTCGGCGTAATCATCGCCGACCTGATTCAGGGTGGTGTCCCGGAGATATTCGTGGCCAATGATGGTGACCGGAATCTGTTGTTTCAGCGAAATAGCAACGGACGTTACGAAGATGTTGCCTCCCGGTGCGGGATCGCGTTCAACGGGAACGGGCAATCTATGGGAAGCATGGGAATTGCTTGTGCCGACTTCGACGGAAATGGAGAGTTCGACATACTGACGACGAACTTTACAGGCGAGCGGAACGTGCTGTTCAGCAACCTGTCCAATGGAGTTTTTGTTGATCAATCAGCTGGAAGCAGGATTGATAAAACGAGCCGAACCAGCGTCGGATGGGGGGCCGTGCCACTCGACGCCGACAATGACACCTGGATTGACCTCTTTATTGCGAACGGCAACGTCACCGGAATGGCTACGGTACCGTACCGTCAGGAGCCGCTGATGTATCATGGTCTTCCCGATGGTCGATTTGAGCAAGCGTGCACGAACGACCCCTATTTTCAAACACCGTGGCATGCCCGAGGCGCATTTCTTGTGGATCTGGCCGGGGACGCCCGGCCTGACATTGTCGTCTCTCATGTCGACGACAGTCCCCGGATACTGAAAAACGAATCAGCCGTTCACGGAAACTGGCTGTTCCTGAATCTAATCGGTGTTGCAGCGAACCGCGATGCAGCGGCGACGACCGTTATTGCAACTCTTGGCAGTCGGAAAGTTGTACGTCAAACAATCCAGAGTGCCGGGTATTTGTCCACATCTGCGAAGGTTCTACATTTCGGCCTGGGGAACTGTGCTGCCATCGAAGTCCTGGAAATCAGGTGGCCGGGCGGAAACGTGCAGACGCTTCACAATGTACCAGCCAACGTTCATCTGGATGTGATCGAGGGGCGTTCCGTGTACCGGTATTAATGGCCCCAAAACTCACCCAATGATGCCGGAGTTGGTGTCGTATGGCAAATTGTCAATCGCCAGTCCCTGCACGAAAGAACTCGAGGGGGATGGAATGCCCACGCAAAAACGTGAATTATCGTAAAAGTGGGGGGGGATTGGCCCGAATTCCCGAGGATCAGTTGTACTTTGGTTCTGATCGATTTACTCTAATTATGCGTTTTGACGTTTGAGTTTTCCTGGGTGCAGGTCAGAAAGTGTTTTCTGTCCTTGGTTTTTCTTTTTTTTTTTTGGTTGGGAGAGTTGGCCATGAGAGTTCTTGTGACCCCTCGCAGGAGATCTAAGGGGTTTACTCTGATTGAATTGCTGGT
>JBDOMX010000832.1:1605-3273 GCA_039831615.1 Planctomycetaceae bacterium | reverse complement strand
GCCAGCCGTACAGCAGCCTAGGGAAGCAGCACGTCGGACCCAGTGCAGAAACAACATGAAGCAGATTGGGCTGGCCATGCACAACTACCACGATGTGCACGGCAGTCTGCCGGGTAACGCCCAGGCCCGAGTGTTACGATGTGATCCAGCCGATTACCGCCCCGGAGCGTGGATTGGCTGGAGCGGTCTGGCGATGATCCTGCCGCAAATCGATCAGGCACCGCTCTACAATATGGCCGATTTCAGTTTCGACAATGACGAGCACATCCCATGTGGAGGTATGGCGGCCAACCAGAATCGTACGGTCAAGAGAACTATGATCACTGCTTTTCAATGCCCAAGTGACCCGATGCAGGGTAGACGTCCGACTGGTTCATCGGCACCAACAAGTTACGTTCTTTCTGCCGGTCCCGTAGCGGATTGGAATGTGGTACCAACGGTTGGGTGTTTCGCATTCAGGTCGTCGGTGCGACTAAGTGACATCAAAGACGGTACCAGCAACACGATCATGGCGTCCGAATGTAAGATCGGAGACAACTCAGATACTCGGGACGGCACCTGGCGAGTCAATCGTGCTGGAAACCTGACAAATGGTCGCCTCCCGACAAGCGGCCGCCGCGACCATCAATTTGACTCACGTCCTGCCGACCTGGCAGTTCTTAAGAATTATCATGAAGCTTGCAAAGCCCAGCTGAATTCGTCTGCCAGGGATTCAGGTTCGGACTTGTCAGGACGATACTGGGCAACAGCAGTCACTTTTTATGGACCGTGGTTCAATACCTTGATGCCACCAAACACACCTGTGCATTGCGACCGGGATAATTCGGAAACCGTAATGATGATGAAACATGCTCAGAGCTACCACACTGGTGGCGTTCAAACTCTCCTGGCCGACGGTTCCGTCAAGTTTACCTCAGAGAACATTGACCACGGGATCTGGGTCAGTGCGGGTACAATTAGGGGTGGAGAAACACTTGGTGAGTGGTAGGCCGTTTGTTCCGGCCCCTTTTGTGGTCCGCTTCTGAGCACTTGCTCGGAAAGGGGAGATGTCGTCTTAAATCTATAGTTGCCTGGAATCCTTCTCATGAGACTTAGTTGTTTTTTGCTGTTGCTAATGTCATGCACTTTCGTGATCGGTTGCTCCAGCGAGCCCGCTCCGCCCTCAATGGAAGAGGAGGAAGATCCCATGACTGAAGAAGAGGAAGAATTGGAAGAGGAAATGCTTGAGGATGGCGGCGACGAATAACGTTCGGCTGCGAATACCGTCACGTCACAATTGATTCGCCCCCGTCTTCGGTGCTGATTTTCACCGAAGACGTTTTTTTGCGCCGGCGGCAAAGTCGTCCGTAGATGCGCGGGCGCTGACTTGTCGTTCAGCAATCCGTTTGAGTAGAAAAACAGGTGCTCGTAACGTGGTTGACCTGAGCTCCGGGGCATTCCAGGAGGGCTTATTGATTAACCTGTTGCAAATAGAATTCACGTATGGCATAAAACTGCGAACGCGGTGCGATCGCTCTGGATTGCATCAACAAGTCGATAGCCGGGGCGGTGTCTCCGGATTCAATCAAAAGGCAGGCAAGGTAAAATAAAACCTCTTCCTTCACAGTTGGCGGCAGCTGATTATCGCCTGACAACTGATTCAGCCTGTCGATCAGTTGCAAACGGGTC
>JBDOMX010000832.1:0-1595 GCA_039831615.1 Planctomycetaceae bacterium | reverse complement strand
CTTGACAGATCCTTCAAGTTCCGACAGAAGGGCTGTGGCCCTGGAATGATCACCACCGGCAATGGCTTGCCGAACGGCGGTCTCATCGGCTGAAAAAGACGGCGTGGGTGATTCAGGCTGCCTGGACTGAGGGAACGCCAAATCCTGGCTCGCTTCGCGATTGGTGCGTAAATGCCCTCGGGATTCATTGCGGTTGGCGAACCGGGGGTCGAGAGCGTGGGCCAGGTCACCGAGACCAAGTGCGGCCACGGTTCTGGCAATCTGTCCTCGTTCCTCGCTGCTCAACATGTGCCGACTCAACAGACGTCTAACCAGCGTAGCCGCCCGACCCTGATCGAGCAGAGAGGTCGCACCTGAGTGCCGATGGACTCGGCTTGCAAGTGCAAGGTAGCACCACATGCGTATGTTGTCACCGTCGTCTCCGGCATCCCCACTAATGAATCGCAGACCGGCGTAGGGAAATCTGGCGGCACAAAGAACGTCCGCCACGACGTTGCTCGACGTCTCACCTTTTGCAACAACGGTATTCTCGATAGTCCGCGTCGACCCTGGCGACGGCCACTCAAGTGACATAATACACTCCAACGCTTGTCGTTGTTGTGGTCTGTTGCGTGTTTCGCTTTTGCTGCCAAAGACAGTTTCAGAGCTGTCAATCCCCATCAGGCTCCAATACGGACTGATGGCAATACTGCGAATCGTTGAGATGTCCTTCGAATCGACAGCCAGCAGCGTCGGCGACCATTTTCGAATCCCTTGACGGGAACCTCCCCACGTTCCATCAGGCCGCAGATAACTTGACGCGCGCCCGTGTCTAAGATCTAAACAGAACTGGGAATAACTCGCGTAGGAATCTCCGAATACGTCCCATCGGTCGTTCAGTACCAACTGAAACAGGGCAGCAATCTCCTTGCTGTTCCAGCGTGCTGCATGGTCGAGATTCATCAGCGCGACGTTGCCCCTGGTGTTCCACCTCGTCACGTCGACGATGTCCGGATTCGTCGAACCGCCCATGAGTTCCTGGTAAGTTGTTCGAGAGTTGAAAAGAATCAGACAACAGCTCAACCCGGCGACGATTCGCCAGCCCGTTCGATCCTTGACCGACCGATCTGGCGAACGATCACGCCACTGATCCGATATCGAAACTGCTGCAAACGCAGCGGGCCACAGGTAATAGGAACACGCCAGGCCAATGGCCAAAAGGGCGACGCTAAGAATCGGCTGCATTACGGATGCGGGCTGCATTTCCAGCTGGCGCCAGATCACGCTCGCGGCGCACACTGTCACCAGGCTGGCAGCAATCCAGTGTTCCGGATGATGAAGGATGCTGGTCATCTTCGGAAGGAGATCGGCGACGTTGCACAACCAGAACCAACTGATGGGGCGAATTGCCACATCCAGCAAAGCTCTGTACTGCGTTAATGCCATGGCAATCAGGCTGACCAGCACGGCCATTCGGATCGTAGCTTGAGTTCTCCGGCTCCACGTGCCGTTGCCGCTTCCGGGGATACAGAAGCAGGCCGCCAAAACGATGCCGAACTCCAAGGAACACATAACGGCAAGAACGACACAGCAGCCCAGAAGACACTCGCGGAGCG
>JBDOMX010000246.1:1764-4798 GCA_039831615.1 Planctomycetaceae bacterium | reverse complement strand
TGCAGAGCAAGTGCAACGCCCTCACCAATCCTGCCCTGTGATTTTGCGTCCGTCAGCGATGTCACCGTGGATGTCAGCGCTGCCTGGCCGTCGACATTTACCAACGCACCGACGAAATACCCGGCGGCGTCATCGCCACTGATCGAACTGAAGTGCGTACTCAGCAGCTCGTTGAACTGCTCATCCGTCAGATCACCGGCGCTCAACGAATTGAACACCAGGACAATCGCCGCCTCACGTGCTTCCTGGTTCCCGGCGTTCTTCAGCCGCAGGTCCAGCTCAGCGAATCGCACCGGCTCCTCCTGGAACCCGTTGCCGGACTTCTTTTCCTCAGGTTCCTTGTCCTCAGGTTCCTGGTCCGCAGGAACGTCCGCAGGAACCTTGCCCATCGCCAGGTCCAGGTGATTCCGCAGCCTCGCCATGTCCGCGCCGCACGTCTTTCCGGCGTCCTCGAACGAGGGAAGAAGTGACTCGAACTCCTTGTCCGTCAGACTGTCCGTCGGGTGCTGTCCCTTCAAACAATTGATCGCCGCGCCGACCACTGCGTTCAGCTGCCGAGTGTCCTTGCAAGTGGTCAGGTCCTTGATCAGCCTCACCATCGTCTTCGCATTGTCCACCCAGCCGTCCTGTGGTCCCGCCTCAGGGTCAGTCATGTCCTCGTACGCCAGATTGAACACCTGACACAATGCAATGCGGTAGGCGACTGTGTGTGCCTTCGTGGCGCTCTTGTCACCACTGTCCATCGCCTGACCAATCGTCGAACAGTTGATGACTGAACCGTCACGAGTCCCGAAGGTGAACTGCACCTCCAGCTCCGTGTACCGGAGACTCTTGCCGCCACTCGTTTGCTGGGTCCACGTGTCCTTGGAAACCACCAGCGGCACCACCACGATGTCCCACTTGTCCAGGACCGGTGCCACGGCATTCACCACGGCATCGAACCCACGATACGAAAAACGGGCGCCACTGCTGGTCTCTAAACCCTTACCGACCGCCTGGACTTCGCGTTTAGCGTCAGCAATGGCACCCCAGATCCTCGGCCCAGCAAAAGCTGCTGGTGCTGTCTGCTCTGTTTTTGACTCAAGAAATGATGGTTGCGTTGTTTCTACTGCGTGCATTCGATCTGCTCCTGTAAATTGTTAGTTGGTCGTCGATACTCATCTGTGTGCCCTCACCTGAACGGTCCTCTACCGCATACGGATCAGACTTTACTCCTCAATCTCTGTTTGCCACTGCACCAGCTCACGCTCAAGCCGGGCAACCTCCTGATTCTTACGCCACTCCGGCACCCGCAGCTTGCGGACCTTACCGAAGCCGTCACGCTCCCACGGCTGCTCACCGTCGCTGCACTTCTTGAACTCACGCACATGCTTCTGATACTCACTGCAGCCCAGCTCCAGGTACTCATTCTCGACACTGAATGACTCCGGATTGTACGGTGCCTTCTTGTCGATCACCGCGAACCGGTAGTCGATCTGCCCATCGAACACGTGTGCCGCCATGCCGATCTGCCACGCCGCCTGCATGAACAGCAGGTTCTGGTCAGCCTGTCGTGCCCACGCAGCCTCCAGCGATGTTAACGCCGTCTTGACGTCCGTAATCAGGTGGCCACCGTCAACCGGCTTAATGAAGTCCAGCCGCGTCCGGACCTCGATGCCGGTCTCCGCACACTTGCCGATGATCGACACCTCGTTCTGACCGCCCTGGAAGATCGACTGATTGACGTCGCCGTGTTTCCGTAGTCGACGCCGGATCATAATCAGATCGCACCAGCCACGCTCAGCACCGTTCTGCGTCGTCCGGAACTTCATCATGACGTCGCCGGGGTGCTGCCTGGCAAACGTCGTCCACGCCTTCCCCTGCTTTGCACCTCGATCACTGAGAACGTCATCCGGTATCGCCCGGACGTACAGCCCGTCCGGATGCATGTCAGCGAACGCACAGAACCCCGTCGTCACCTCAGTGCCCGGATCCGGTAAGATATGCCACTGCCCCGCATCGATCGTCCCCCAGATTGCGGAACGCCGCACGACCCCGTGCTCCGGGAACGTCTCAATCCACAGCTCACCACCGTCCTCGTCCACCAGGTCAGCATCCCGCGACGGCACATTGTGCGGGCGAAAGATCGCCAGCGTGTCCTCCCGGTAATTGTCCTCCGTCACCGCGCCCTGAGCCTCAAGGACCACAGCATGCAGCACCCGACCGAACAGCAACGCCGCCGTGTCCACGTCCTCGATCTCGCACGAGATGTATCGGCAGAAATACTCGAACGCGTTGTGCCCGAAGATGCTCAGCCGAGTCTTCGACAGCGACTTCCACGACTGACCGTGGTACTCGTCGTTCGTCATCTCGACAATCCGGCAGTCCGTGAACAGCCGCTTGCACTGCTCATAATCAATTAAATCTGGTGTTTCATCTGTCATCTGTAACTCCCCTTCCAACTGGCAGACCGTTCATTACGTCCATTGCAGCCTGCGATAGTTCATACGCGTCGTCCTCAGATCCGGCATGTGGAACGTAACCAGACCGCATACGGATCAACTGTATTTCACTAAAATGGAAACGTGGCCAGCCCCGTTAAACTGCCGTTGCGGGTACTGGCCGGTGAAAACCCCACTTCGCGTTGAACGACAAACTCCCTTGCCGCGAAGCAGACGCACCCTGCGGAGCACGACAGCTCACAAATCGCCCGGGTGTTACATGACCATGCAAGGGGTTGTTTCAGTTCAGCTCAGCAGCTGACGCACCTTCGAGCTGATGAGTCTCGATCTCCGTAACGTTCGGCGACTGACTCGCCTCAGCTGTCACAGCTGCGAACCCACGCTCAGCAACAAAGTCGCAGAAGATCGAACGGTTCGCGCCGTCCAGCGACTCGTAAATCTCCTGTGGCAGTGCCACCACCGGAATCTCATCGCCGTCGAACGTTTTCGGCAGCACAGCGTCGATCGCCAGGATTGCTCGCTCCCCGGGTGACAGGTCACCGTACGGAGTCTGATCGCCACGGGCATGCGTCACGCACAACCGCGAATCCTCA
>JBDOMX010000246.1:0-1754 GCA_039831615.1 Planctomycetaceae bacterium | reverse complement strand
CACCGACCAGCCCGCGAAGTTCGCCAGCGCTCCGTGCAGAAGCGTGTTCGCATCCGTCGACAGCTCACGGCACTTGTCACCGCTGACTTGAAGACTGTCCCGGTTCGTTTCCAGTTCAGCCAGGCGTTCACGTGACTCCTGTTCCGTCCTGCTCCGATCACGTGTTGCCACGTCAGACTCGTACGCCGCCACCAGCCGCTCCTTCTCGGAAGCCAGCTCGTTGATGGACTCCTCTGTGACGATGTCCTCAACCTGCGTCTGCAGCTTCGCGTAACGCTGCACCTCGTCCTCGGCTCGCTTCAGGTGATGATGCGCTGAGCCTTCGTCGCTCTCACAGTGCAGCTCGTGCTCCCTGGCTGAACGAAGCGCAGATTCCGCCTGCAGCGCCGCCTCTTCTGCTTCCCGTACCGACTCCGCTGCCAAGGACGCCTTCGATACGCTGACAGAGAACGCGTTGGATAGTGAGTCCAGGTCCGGCAGCGAGTCACCCAGATCCTCAAGCGCGGTCAAAGCAGCCTGCTGCCCTTCACGTTTGGCTTTGGCACTGGTCAACGCCTGGTCAGCGTCAGCCGACAACTGCCGTGCATGGTCCACATCGACGCAACCCTCGTCACCAGCTTCCGGCAGGTCACCGATCTCAGCAATCGAGCCTTCCAGCCGCTCAACGCCGCTCTCACACTCACGTGCCTGTTTCCACAGCCACTTCCGCAGCGCGTCCACCAGGTCCAGCACGTCCGTCGGCACCTTCACGTCAGCAACAAACCCCGCATGGAGTTCCTTGCCCAGAAAGTCCTTCAGCGCCTCAAGGTCAGCCTCAGTGCCCACGGCGCCCAACAGTGCCCGCAGTCGTGCCCGGTCAGCGGCATGCACATCCTTCAGGCCCGGGTCGATCAGCTTCCCCAGCCCCGCACCGTCCTCAACCACAGCGTACGATTCCGTCGCATTCTTGCCACCTGACACCTTCGTGCTGATCCTGATTGTGGCACCTGGCACTTTCACCGTGCCGTATGACTTGCCGTCACGAGGCGTCAGGTTTCCCCGCTTGCCAGTCGCCACGGCAGTGACCGTAGCCAGTGCATGCGACTTACCTGACCCGTTCGGCCCAGTCAGGACAGTAACCACGCCAGGCTTGATCGGAATATCCAAATTGACGATCGGTCCAATATCTTTGATTCTCATAACAACCCCCGTTGAAAAACTGTCTCACAAACCCAAAACACCAGATCACTGAATACGGAAATCTACCGCATACGGATCAAAGCTTTTAGAAAGATTCCTCATAATCCCCGCTCATCCTACTCTCCAGGTCAACCGCATACGACTCAAAGCCAACGCCGAATTCTTTGATCCGAACAGAGTTGGTTTACCTGCATGAACCGCTCAAATCCACAGAACTCTGTGGCTTTTCCGAAACCTTCTCAGTCAATACGAACTCAGTCGTCTTCAGCGTATTCCGTCAGAAAAGCCTTCATCGTGCGTTTTGCCACGTACAACTGATCCGTCTCCACCTGCAGGCGGGCCTGAGCACAGGACATAATATACGTGCTGACCTCCTTCGGCCACAGCTCGTCGATCTTGAACCACCAATCCTCCGGGACTGCCACGGGATGGTAGTGATCCTTCTGATGATCGTCAGGCCCCTCCTTGTACTTCTTCACACTCCTGGCTTTGCCCTTGGACGCGCGCTTCTTCGCGTTTCGTTGCCGCACCTCGCGCCAGACTGGCAGCGGTGACAGGCCCTTCACACCCTGCTC
>JBDOMX010001050.1:0-4800 GCA_039831615.1 Planctomycetaceae bacterium | reverse complement strand
CTACAGCTTTGGAGCCAGAATCGACGATGAGCTGGAAGGATCACGCGACAAGATCGCCAGGTTCATCGGAGCAGCGTCGGGTTCACAAATCGCTTTCACTGCAGGAACGACCCTTGGACTTAATCAGGTTGCTTTTGGCTGGGGGCGCGGGCGAGTAGGCGCTGGAGACGAAATTGTCGTGACGCCCATGGAGCACCACGCGAACTTTGTCCCCTGGCAGCAACTGGCCAAAGAAAGCGGCGCCACGCTCACCATGCTGCCTCTGACCTCGGACGGGCGGTTAGATGCGACCGAATTCGAACGAGTGATTTCGTCACGGACGAAGATCGTCGCCGTCTGCGCCATGTCCAATGTCCTCGGTACCGTGAATCCGGTCACCGAACTGGCACAGCGGGCACATGATGTGGGTGCGATCCTCGTCGTGGACGGTGCCCAAAGTGTGCCTCACTACCACACTGACGTCACCGCGGACGATGTAGACTTCCTTGTCTTCAGCGGCCACAAGCTCTACGGGCCGACGGGGGTAGGTGTCATCTACGGACGCGCTGATCGGCTCGAAGAGATTCAACCAATCGTCTTCGGTGGCCATATGATCAGCCGCGTGTCACTGGATCATACCGAATGGGCGGATGCGCCCGCTCGTCTGGAAGCCGGGACGCTGCCGATTGTTCAGGCGATTGCCCTGGGGGCCGCGGTGGATTGGGTGGATCAGACGGGACTGGCATCCATCCATGCTCACGAACAGTCATTGCTGTTAGCAGCGACACAGAGATTGATGGACGTTCCAGGAATGACGATCTACGGTCCGGCGCCGGAGCACAAAGGATCCATCATCGCGTTCAGGATCGAGAATCTGCATCCGGAAGATCTGGCGATGATGCTGGATCGTCGAGCCGTCTTCACACGGCATGGACACCATTGCACCATGCCGCTGCATGATTTGCTGGGAGTCAGCGCCACCACGCGAGCCAGCTTCGCGGCCTACAATACCATGGACGACGTCGACGCTTTGGTGGGCGCCATCCAGTTCGCCCGCAACAAACTGCGATTGGCGTAGCGTCTCCAGAGAATCTGCGGTCCATGCCGGCAAAGATGCGCTGGTTCAGAAGCCTCTGCCGACCGGCCGCATCGTCATGCGGGTGCGTCCGTTCATCGGAGGGTCTCGTGGTGATGACAGGTCCCTGTTCCTTTCTCGTGAGCGAGGGGGAGGAGGCCCCACAGGCAGTTTGCGGGGGCGATGCGAGTTCGGTGACAGGCCGCTCATCCGCCCTGCGGGCACCTTCTCCCGCAGGGGGCAGGAAGCAGCTGCTTCGTTCAGTTTGTGAATCCATTCCAATGAACGGATGAACGCCTTTCGTGCAGTTCAGGCTTCGTTTTTTGACGTTACACGGCCGGTGCGGTACAAAGGGATCTGCTGATTTCGCATTTACTTGTCCCGTTCAGGTCCGATCCTATGCCGAAACTCATTGACGCCATCGTGGTTGCTGTCGCGGTTTGTTTATCCATCACCAGCGCCGTCGCCGCCGACCAGGCCGGCAAGGCCAAATCTGACGCAACTCCTGCGACGAAAGAACAGGACACGAAGAAGGACTGGAAGCCGCTGTTCAATGGCAGGGATCTGAAGGGTTGGAAAGTTTCAGACTTCGGCGGCGAAGGACAGGTCAACATTGGTCCGAAAGGTGAAGTCGTGATCCACGAAGGGGTGGATCTGTCGGGCATTACGACGACTCGCAAAGATCTGCCCACCACGAACTACGAAGTTGAATTCGAAGCACAGCGTGCGAAAGGAACGGACTTCTTCGTGGGCTATACCTTTCCCGTTGGTGACAGCGCCTGCAGCCTGGTGCTGGGGGGCTGGGGCGGCGGCGTGTGCGGGATTTCCAGCCTGGATTTCATGGATGCTTCCGAGAACGAAACCACGTCCTATCAGGACTTCACCCGAGGCAAGTGGTACAAGGTTCGTGTGCGAGTCACCGACAGTCACATCAAGGCGTGGGTGGGCAAGTGGACGCTCGCCGACGTTGAGCGATCGTCGTACAAGATCGATGTGCGATTTGAAATGGAAGTCTCAAAGCCCATGGGTTTCGCCACCTATCAAACGGTTGGCAAGATTCGAAATGCGCGCATGCGGACGCTGAGCCCGGAAGAGGCAAAGGCGAACGAGTAGCGGTTAGCGCAGCCTGGCTGCTCACACAGTCGCGCCTGTTGGACGAGGTCTGCCACGACCGACCGAGGGCTATGACTCGGTCTCCGTTTCTTCGTCCGGTCGTTCAGGGGGCGGTTCGGTGGAATCAGGGATTTCACTTACGTCCACCCGGACGTCCGGCGCGGATCCCTCGCTGGCTTCCAGTGCAAGAGCCGCCTGTTGTTCAAGGACATCGCCGGCGATCACGGCACAGGCGACCAGAGTGTCACCCTCGCCCAGACGTATCACTCGAACTCCCTGAGTATTCCGCCCGATGGTGCTGATGTCCGAAGCCTTCAGACGCTGGATTTTTCCCTTGGCGGTGATCATCAGCACTTCGTCATCGTCAATGACAGACAAAACATCGACGACCTTTCCGTTTCGGCTGGTGGTCTTGATGTCGCGCAGACCTTTACCGCCTCGTCGTTGACGGCGGTATTGAGCACTGCTGTTGACGGTTGCATCTCCGTCGGATTCTTCTTCGTCGCCGGAACTGATTCCGGTGCCGAAACGCGTTCTTTTGCCGTAGCCAAGTTCGCATACGGTCAACAACGTCCGCTCCGCTTCGGCGACCACCATACCCACGACGTACTCGTCCGGTCCCAGACTGATTCCTTTGACGCCACGCGTGGCTCGGCCCATTTTACGAGCATCCTCATGGCTGAATCGGATGGACATCCCCCCGGATGTACTCAGCACGACATCCTGGTCGCCTTCCAGAATCCGGACGTCGATCAACTCGTCGTCGTCGTCGAGGCGAATGGCAATGATACCGCCTTTCATTGGACGTCCGTAGGCGGACAGCGCCGTCTTTTTGACAATGCCTTTGCGGGTGGCGATCATCAAATACTTGTCTTCGGGGAACATCCGAACGTTGAAGCAGTTGGCCACGCCCTCGCCCTCTTCGAGCGTAATCACGTTGGCAAGTGCCCGCCCTTTCGCGGTCCGTCCCTGAAGGGGAAGATCATAGACCTTCAGCCAATGCACCTTGCCGCGGTCGGTAAAGAACAGCAGAAAATCATGGGTGCTGGAAACGAACAAATGCTCGATAGCATCTTCACTGTCTGACTGAGCTCCTTTGATTCCCTTGCCGCCGCGTCGCTGTGATTCATAAGTTTCCAGCGGTGTTCGCTTGATGTAGCCTCGCTGAGACAAAGTGACGACCATTGGTTCTTCGGCGATGAGTGCTTCTTTGTCGTAGTCACCAAGTTCTTCATGTGAGATTTCAGTGCGACGTCTGTCTGGGAATTTGAGCTTCAGCTCCTCCATGTCCTTGCGAATTTCGGCGCGGATGTTGGCTTCGTCGGAAAGCAGATGCACGTACTCTGCAATGCTGTCCAGCAGTTCGCGATGTTCGCCCTGCAGCTTTTCGTGTTCCAGATTAGCCAGGGAACCCAGCTGCATGGAAACGATGGCTTCTGTCTGGTTGGTTGACAGGAAGTAGTCGGAGGCTGCTCCCTGTTCTCGCTGGTATTCCGCAAAGCCGTCGTCACCGAGAGCCCGGGCCACCAGTTCCGCCGCGATGGGAATGCCCTGGAGTGCCGTTCTGGCCTCAGCGCGACTGGACGAGTTTCGAATGGTCTGGATCACTCGGTCGATATCGACCTGGGCCATCAACAGGCCTTCGACGGTGTGCTTGCGTTTGCGCGCCTCTTTCAGCAGGAATTCGGTTCGGCGACGGATGACGTCGATGCGATGTCGAAGGAACGCCTCCAGCAAAGCACGAATATTCATCAACCGAGGTCGATTTCCGTCCAGTGCCAGATGAATCATGCTGATCGTCGTTTGCAGCGGCGAAAACTGATACAGCTGATTCAGCACGACGTCCCGATCGGCGTCCTTTTTGAGCACAATGTGAAGATGGACCTGCCAGACCGGGATGTTGCGGTCTGTGAGATCGACAATGCGGGAAATGCCCTTGATGCGTTCGTCCCGTACCAACAGTTCAAGTTTTTCGCGGATGCGGTCGCGGGTCTCCTGATACGGAATCTCCGTGACCACAATCACATCACTTTTCTTTTCCGTTTCGAAATGTGTTTTGGCTCGCAGAGTGATCGTCGAGCGGCCGGTCAGGTAGGCCTGACGAACGCCCATGCGTCCGCAGATGGTTCCTCCTGTCGGAAAGTCGGGGCCAGGCAGTACTTCCTGAATTTCATCGACTGAACAGTCCGGATGATCAATCAGCCGGATGACGGCGTCACAGACCTCGCCCATGTTATGAGGGGGAATGCTGGTCGCCATTCCGACGGCGATGCCGTTTGATCCGTTCACCAGCAGATTGGGAAAGCGGGCCGGCAGCACAACCGGTTCAAAACTGTCGTTATCGTAAGTCGGCGTGAAATCAACGGTGTCACGGTTGATGTCGCGCAACAATTCCACGGCCGCTCCGGAAAGGCGAGCTTCCGTGTAGCGCATCGCGGCCGGAGGAAGACCGGCCAGTGAGCCGAAGTTGCCCTGCTTGTCGACGAGCACTTCGCGCATGGCCCATTCCTGGGCCATGCGGACCAGTGTCGGGTAAATCGTTGTTTCGCCGTGGGGGTGATAGTTGCCGCTCGTGTCGCCGGCAATCTTGGCGCATTTCTTCCGGCCGCCCCCCGGCGTCAAATTCAAATCAT
>JBDOMX010000125.1:0-21185 GCA_039831615.1 Planctomycetaceae bacterium | reverse complement strand
AAGCGGACAAGCCGGCCGCGGTGGACTGGGATCTATGGCTCGGCCCCACACCGCGTCGGGACTACGTCGAGGCCACGATCAACGGAAAACACGAAACCATTGCCCCTTACCACTGGCGCTGGTTTTGGGACTACGGAAATGGCGGCCTGGGCGACTTCGGCTGCCACTACATGGACCTGGCGCACTGGGCACTGGAGCTAAAGCACCCCACATCGATTGCGGCCACTGGCTCGGAACTGGACGACGAAGCGGCCACGTCCGGAATTGTTGTGAAGTACGAGTACCCGGCGCGCGGCGATCTGCCGCCTGTCAAGATGACGTGGTACGATGGAGGCCGCAAGCCCGAGATTCTGGCGAGTTTCAGAGACAAAGATGGCAAACCGCTGGACTGGGACAGTGGGCAGCTGTTCATTGGCGAACGCGGTGCCGTGATCTCCAACTATGGGTCGCACATGCTGCTGCCACTGGATGGGGCGGACGAACTCGAATCGCCCGATCCGTTCATTCCGAATTCGATCGGCCACCACAATGAATGGATCGACGCCATCAAAAATGGTGGCCCGACAACGTGCAACTTTGACTATTCGGGAGCACTGACCGAAGCCGTGCTGTTGGGGGTTGTTTCGTATCGCAGTGGCGATGCACTGCAGTGGGATGCCAACCAACTGCAGGTCACAAACTCATCGCGGGCGCAGCAAATGATTCACAAAGAGTATCGCAAAGGCTGGACGTTGTAGAATATTTTCAGGTTTATCATCCGCTGCGTCCTCTCCGGGAAGCCGACCAGCTTCCGGTTCACGTGAATTGGACGCGGAAACAGCGGACCGACATGAGCTCCCGACGCCCACGGTCGATCTGAACTGCATGGGCCCACTCAGCAGGAAAACACCAATGCTGGAAATCGATCGTCGTGGCTTTGTGACAGCTGCCGGAATGCTGGCCGCGGGGTTTTCCATAGCGCGGGCGAACGCCGCTCCGGAACGAATTAAGATCGGGCAGATTGGTACCGGCCACGCGCATGCGTCAGGTGTGTTCTCTCAACTTAAAAAGACAGATGACTTCGAAGTCGTGGGGATCGTTGAGAACAACCCGGAACGGCGCCAGGCTCTGGGTGATTCGTATCAGAACGTCCAGCTCATCAGTGAAGAACAGCTGCTGAATACCAAGGACCTCCGGGCTGTGGTCGTGGAAACAGAAGTGGAGGAACTGCTACCGACAGCAAAGCGGTGCGCGGCAGCCGGCCTGCATATTCATCTCGACAAGCCGGCCGGCGAAAACATTGCCGGATTTCGGTCGTTGTTACAGGAGATGGAACGACGAAAACTGCATCTGCAGATGGGATACATTTATCGCTATCATACGGCATTCCAGTTCTGCTATCGGATCGTGGAGGAGGGTTGGCTCGGTGATGTCTTTGAACTGCACGCCGTCATGAGCAAAAAGGTCGATGCGTCGTCAAGAAAGTATTTGTCAAGATATGCCGGTGGTTCGATGTTTGAGATCGGTTGCCACGTGGTCGACGCGATGGTGCGCGTCATGGGGACTCCGCAGAAGTGCTCAGCATTTTCACGAAGAACTCATCCTGATCAGGACCCGCTGGTCGACAATCAACTGGCCGTCTTCGATTATCCGACTGCGATTGCCTCGATCCGCAGTGCTCTGGTCGAGTACGAGGGGTTTCAGCGACGGCAGTTTACTGTCTGTGGCGAATTCGGAACGTTCGACCTCCGCCCGCTGGGTGGGGATTCGTTTCGTCTGGCTCTCGAGCATCCTCGCGATACCTACAGGAAGGGTTACCAGGATGTGACTATCCCGAAAGGTCCGGGGGTGTTTATCAGCGCATTCCGTGACATGGCTGCAATCCTCCGCGACGAAAAAGAAACTGACTATCCGTTATCCCATGAACTTGCTGTGCACGAGGCGACGCTGCGGGCCAGTGGGTACGACGTGCAGGGTGAAAGTTGATGACGATCGCTCCGGCCAGGGCTTCACGGCCGCTCGGCGTTTAAGCTAAAACAATTGTCCACCTGGTTGCCCTCGTGGCCACTGTCCTGTCCAGGTTCTGGAGTTCGCCGAATGTCTCGATCGATCCGTGCTGTGGTGGTTGTCATCGGCCTGCTGTGCACAGTCCGCGCTGGCCTGGCGAATGACTGGCCCACATTTCGACATGACAACAGTCGCAGCGGATACACGCCAGAGCTGTTTGATGCGAAATCAGTTGAGGAGGCGTGGGTTTATGGATCTCCGCATCCGCCGCAGCCCGCATGGCCCGGGCCAGCACGCTGGGATTCGTATGCCAACATTCGCGGCCTCGGCTCGATGCGAAACTATGATCCCTGCTTTCATCCTGTGATCGTGGGCAATCGCCTATTTTTCGGATCCTCAACCGATGACTCGGTGCGTGCCGTCGACGTCATTACCGGTGAGCTGTTGTGGACTTTTACCACAGACGGTCCCGTCCGCATCGCGCCGACGGTGGCCGGTCAAAATGTGTATTTTGGTTCCGATGACGGATGTGCGTACTGCGTAACGGCTGATGACGGAAAACTGGTTTGGAAGTCCAATCGTGTGGACGATACCAAACTGATTCTCAACAACGGCCGGTTTGTCTCGTTATCTCCGTGTCGCACGGGTGTGCTCGTCGACGGCGATGTCGCGTACTTCGCACAGGGCATGCTGCCGTGGCGGAACACAGTCCTGTACGCCGTCGATCGACTCACGGGTCGCACTGATGGACCTGAGCAGTTCGCGACTGCCCATTTCGGATTAACACTGGAAGGCGCTCTGCTGGCGAGTGACTCACATGTGGTTGCACCTGCTGGTCGCGTGGCACCCGAAGTGTTTCGTCAGACGGATGGTCAACACGAGGGACCGGTCGATGGCAGCGGTGGATCGGGCGTTGTGTTGACCGATGATGGTCACATTCTCTGCGGCCCGGGGAACAAGACTGGCTGGATCACTGAGTCAGACATTCATTCACGAAAACAGATCAACGTACATGGCGGTGCCGTGGCGACCGCCGTCATGCCCGATGGTCGAGTGCTGGTCTCACGCACGCGTCTGTCAGCGTACGATTCCAGTGGGAAAACGAAACGCTGGGATGTGCCGTGCCAACATCATAACGAAGTGATTGTCGCGGGAAACACGATCTTCGTCGGCGGAGATGATGTTGTTGCTGCGTATGGACTGGACAGTGGCGATCTGCTCTGGGAGACGCCGGTCGACGGAGCCGCGTTTGGACTGGCAGTCGCGAATGGCCAGCTGTTTGTCAGTACAGACACAGGAACAATTCACTGCTTCCGTACAAGCGACGAGAGTCCTGCTGCGTTACTCGCAGCCGCTGACGATCGTGGGACGGGACCTTCGACGAATGAGCGTTCACAGTTCTCGTCAGAAAATCCCCTGCAGGAACGTGAAGAAGACAGTCGATCGTTGTTGGGCCACTGGGTTGTCCACCGCGAGATGTCTGCCAGTGCTCGCCGACGAGGGGCATCAGATGGTGACCGACGCGTTAGCGATCTGACCGGCAATGCTCACGCGCGGATCTCCGGTGCGATTCAGCTCCGTGAAGTTGGAGGAGTTGAAGCCCTCGAACTTGACGGCGAAACCAACACGTTGCTCATCACGGATAATATTAAGGAAGCGCCCCTCCCACGGAAATCACTCAGCGTCGAGACCTGGGTCCGAGTTGACGAGGCGGATTCGGCGGGAGGCATCATTGGATGTATGCAGGACAGCAAACAGGAGAAATCCGGATGGATGCTGGGGTTTCACCATTCACGGTTTGTATTCGGCCTGGCGGCGGAAGGAGGGACGGAAGGCATCAGCTTCCTGAGAGGAAAGACTCCCGTGAGACCCGGCCACTGGTACCACGTTGTCGCAAGGTACAATGGCGAAGTGGCCCGCCTGAGCGTCAACGGTGTCGACGAGGCTGTGGATGACCATCAGCAAGGTGCAATTACTTATCCCGCAACCGGCTTCTATGAGATGGGAGCCAGTCATGATGCCGACTCATTTCACCCGATGTATGGCATGCTGCACGAAGTTCGCGTGTACGACAGGAACGTGACCGACGAAGAAATCAGTCGCCGCTACGAAGCGAAACGGGACAAATTCAACATCCCGGTTGAACTGCCGACGGGACCGTATGCTCAGTTTGTGGCGGCCGATTCGGCCCGCATCCGATGGCAGACTGTCTCTCCGGTTCCGACCCGGCTGGTACTCCTGGAAGGCAATCAAACACGTCGCTTTGACAATTCGCAGCCGACCGTTTCACATGATGTGATTGTTGACCGGCTGCCGCGCGATCGCATGTTGCATTACCTGATCGAGAAAGAATCTGAGGGCTGGAACTCACACTCACTGGAGTTTGAACTTGACACACATTTCAACTTCAGCGTCGCTGCGACGACGACTGCGTCTCCATTTCCGGATGACCAGCAAAGTGAACGCTTTGCCGCCGCCGCGAGGCACATCCTTGGCAAGTGTCGTTTTGAACAGGGAGTCTGTCTGGTCATCGGTCACGGTGACGGACGGCTGGCGTGGGAGTTGGCGCGACAAAGTAAACTCCGCGTCATTGGCGTTGAAACGGATCGCGGAAACGTCAATGCAGCACGAACGGCACTTCTACAGGCGGGGCTCTACGGGACACGAGTGACTCTGCATCATGTCGAGTCGTACGACGATCTGCCATTTGTCGGTCGGTTTGCCAATCTTGTCGTCTCGGAACGGCAACTGCATGACGGCGAATTGAATATCGATGCGAAAGAACTCTTTCGTGTCCTGCGTCCGCACGGGGGGCTGGTCTTTCTGGGGCAGCTCGCTGGAAGTGACCACGCCTTTGACGCGAATCGCGCGCAGAGCTTTCTTGCGATGACAGGTCTTGAACCTCAAACGGAGACCGCGGACAACGGTACCTGGGTAACTGCAATTCGACCGCCGCTCGAAGGCGCGGGCGAGTGGTCGCATTTGTACGGACGCGCCGACAACTCAGCTTTCGGCGGTGAAGAACTTGGCGGAGCGAGTACCACGAGCGAGATGGATGTGCAGTGGATCGGGCGCCCCGGTCCACGCGCACAACCTGACCGCAACGGTCGCAAACCGTCGCCACTTTCGACAGGCGGACGCCTGTTCGTGCAGGGCTTGCACAGGATTATTGCGCTCGACGGATTCAACGGCACGGTGCTGTGGGCACTGGAGATACCGGGTCTCGAACGTTTCAACATGCCGCGCGACTGCAGCAATTGGTGCGCGGACGACGAACACGTATTTATTGCGGCGAAGGACAAGTGCTGGGAGATCGATGCGGCGACCGGTGACGTCCTTGCGTTTCATGAAGTTCCGAGTGCCAGCCGGGATGAGTGGTCCTGGGACTGGGGATACATCGCCCAGGTGGGTGATCAGATCATTGGCAGTGCTGAGAAAGCAGGGACTGCGTTTACAAGCTTTTGGGGAGACGCCGGAGCCGGTTGGTACGACGCCCGCAGCGGGCCGGCAACATTTAAGGTCTGCAGCGACTCGTTGTTCGCGGTCGATAAAGGTGACGGGAACGTCGCATGGACCTATGAAGACGGAGTCATCATCAATTCCACGATCACCGTTGCCAACGGTCGCCTCTGCTTCGTGGAATGCCGTCACGATAAAGTGAAACAGGCACAGGCTCGTCGTATCGGCTCCAAAGAGCTGTGGGAGCAACAGTTCCTTGTGGCATTGAACCTGGAAACCGGTGACAAAATCTGGGAGCAGCCGCTCGACACGGCCGATGGAACCGTTGCGTTCTATTTGGCGGCCGGCGACGACGCACTTGTCATCAATGCGTCAACCAACAAACAATTTGAAGTGTCAACCTATGCAGTCGCCGACGGTGAAGCGATCTGGACTCAGACGTTTGACTGGTTTGAGAAGAAGGGCGACCACGGCAAAGCCATTCAGCGACCAGCCATCGTGGGCGACCGTGTGTATGTCCGCCCAAAGATCATGGAGTTGGCGACTGGTAACATTCTGCCTCTGGAGATGCCCAAAGGGAAGTGCGGGACATACGCGGCGACCACTCAGTCGCTGATATTCCGTACCACTCAGATCACCATGTGGAATACAGCCAGTGGCAGTGCATCCAGTTGGGACCGCATGCGTCCGGGGTGTTGGCTGAGTACCATTCCGGCTGCCGGCATGCTGCTGTCACCCGAAGGAGGAGGTGGCTGCAGTTGCGGTTCCTGGATGGAAATGTCGGTTGGCTTCATGCCAAAGGAATCCGACAACTGACCTGAGCGAACGGCGGCTCAGATTGGCCGATCAACCGCACGTTGACGGAAAGCACGGGCCGGTTCGGTGGGCGGCCCGCATGGTGGCGGCACGCTGTCCGACAATCCAGTGGACGAGGGTGCCGGAACCTGATCCTTCATTGTGAACGACGCGCCTCTTTCGCCTCCCGCGCAACAACGGGCTACGGTGATCCCAGCTTCTCATATTCAGCCAGCAATGGCCGATATGCGTAGGCGTTGAGAATTGCAATGACACCCCGATCGCTTTGGTCCCGGGCGACATCGGAGAGAGTGTTGATGCAGTTGTAGGTCTGCTCCAGCGCCGTTTCCAGATGCTCCAGTGCCTTGTCGATATCGCCTTCCTGTCGGGCAATCGCGGCCTCTTTGACGGCTTTGACAGCAGCGAGGTATTCCAGCACATACTCGCCGCGTTTTGCGTAGTAAAACAGGATTGGCGTGGCATCGCCGTCGATCGCTCCATGCGCCCGGTAGAGTTCGATCATGTACTGGGTGTACTCGTTGTTGACTTCCTCCCACCAGGCAGGGATCGGCTCAGCGTTGTAGTGTTTCATCATCATGCCCGGGACCGGAAACGTAAACCCGAGCGCGTGCCTGTCGATCAGGTCAGTCGCCGCTTCCAGATGCTCCCAAGCTTTCCACAGGCGATCGGCTGCCGCCTTGTTTCCGGTTGCCGTCGTCCACAGCTCGCGAACGGCCTGTTCGCCGGTGAGATTCTCATCCCATGAAGCGCGGGCCAGAAAATAAATGGCAGGATCCAGTTCGCCAGGCACCCAGTATCGCGTTGAGAAACCGGCCCAGCCCTGCTGTTTGATGGCAGCGGTGAGCGTGCTGAGACTCTTGACCGCCGACTGTGGCAACACGCCCACGTTGTCGTCTGCCAGCGTCATGATCAGCTCGCTCGGAACGCTGGCGGCCGGCACCTGAGCAATCAACTGCCGATTGTCGGCGGATCGCCGCGCCGTGTAGTCCACGAAATTGAGTGTTCCGGCCCCTTTGGGAACGACCTGATCTAACACAGAAAACAGTGCCGGGTCGACACTCTGGATCACCAGTTCAACCGACTGACCATCGGCGCGTTGCAGCAGTGTTGGATCTTCGAACAGGAGATGAAAAAAGGCCAGTCCCACAATGTTGCCACGAACTGCCTGTTCGCCCCGTGCACCCGACACAATGACCTTCCGGTCGCGAGCAAGCTGCAGCAGTCTGTCCAGCGTGAGTTCAGCAGAAAGGCCCTGCTGCTGCAGAAGTTGCAGTGCCTGGCTGGCGTGCGCTCCCCATGTCGGAAACTCGGGCATCGACAAATACAGACGATCCAGTTGTGGATAGGTGTCGATATAGGCGCGGATCTTCGTGGCCACAAGTTTCCTGAATGTGGCGTCTGTGGGGCCCAGGTCACTTCCCGCCGTGATGGTCAGATGTTTGAACTGATGAGCAATGACCGACCCCGGAAGCGCCTTTTGAAATTCCAGTGGAAACTCGCCTGGCACGATGCTCACGCCAACCGACATTCCCAGTTCATGAGCCGTGTCGATGAGCGTCTGCACGTGCCGACGACCGGCCTCGTGACGTTGGTCGCTTGTCGTAAGTCCTGCAAAGTCGGGATTCTCAAACAGCTTTTTACCGCCGAACACTTTCTTGCCGACGGTATCGCCGTCGACAGGATATTCTTCGCCGAACCAGTGTGTGGCGGTCGATTTCGTCACACCATTGAATTCGTAGCGAACGAAGGGCTGCCACGGATAGATGGCCAGCATCACGCGGTTGAATTTCATTT
Organism: Planctomycetaceae bacterium; assembly: GCA_039831615.1. Lineage (GTDB taxonomy): Bacteria > Planctomycetota > Planctomycetia > Planctomycetales > Planctomycetaceae > S139-18. The sequence continues at coordinate 13,130 of JBDOMX010000125.1, read as the reverse complement.
TTGCAAGTTGGCGCAGGAACCGTTTGTGTTCTTCGACGCCCCATGATTCCGGGCCAATGGCAAAATCGTTGATCGTTCGCCACGTCCGTGACCGCAGCTGAGGTTCCATGACACCATCGAGACCCGCCAGGCTGAACGGCTGCTTTTCGCGCGGGTAGATATCTCCCCGCGGCAAATAACGGATGCCAAGTCGATGTCCCAGTTCATAAGCGGCCCACAAAGTTGCCGCCGGACTGCCACCTCCAACGACGTGGAGTCGCTGCTCGGGAAGTGACTGGATCACGATCCCCTGATCGGAGATGTCCGGCCAGTCCGTGAACAGTCGTGCCACGTGTGGATTGCTGGCCGGGCTTCCGACGAAGATCGTTGTTCCAGGCTGATTCGCCGGTGATTCCACCACCGTCACTTGAACGTCGTTGAACAAGCGTGCGAACTGACTGCCAAGCTCACTGGCAGCGTGTTGTTCCAGTGCCGGCGCATCGGACGCATACACGATCTGCACAGATTCGTCAGCCGGTGCTGGTAAACCGGTCCACAACACGGCGATGGCTGTACAGAGACTTCCAGCAGTTCCCCGGTGACTCATCAGTTCTCCTCCGAGAAACAGTAGACCCTGTTCAGTGTACGGACATAGATCCGGTCGTCGGCAATGGCCGGAGTGGCGACAAGGCTGTCGCCCACGTCGTTTCTTGCCAGAACTTCAAGAGTGGGGCCACTCTTCAACACCACGATCCTGCCGTTTTCGCCCGGGACGTAGATACGATCCCCTGCCGCGATGGGTGAGGCATAATAGTTGCCAAAGTTCCTGATGCGTTTTTTCATCCAGAGGGTGCTGCCATCCTGCAGATCGAACGCTGCCGAAATGCCTCCTTTTTTCACCATGAGCAGTCGGCCGTCATAGGCCAGCGGGGAGGCAATGTTCGACGGAGTCTGATGATCCAGATTATAAATCATGTGAGTATCGGTGACGTCTCCGTCACCTCCCCCGCGGACCGCCTGAATGATGTTGCCACCGCCGACACGATTTGTTTTGGCCTGAAACGCATCGTCGATTTCATCGTCGACCAGGAATCCATCTCCGTCATGGTCACCCTTGTCGAATTTTTCGTGGAACGCCGCCTCCAGTTCATTTTTTGCGAGTCGGCCGTCCTGATCTGTATCCCGCCACTGCAGCAGAGCAAACTTGAGGACTCGATCGGTGTCGCCGTAACTTTGCGACGTGATGTACATCCGATCGTCGTCAACAACCGGCGTTGTCATGATCGTTCGCAGCAACGAATTGCAGGTCCACAATTCCCGGCCAGTGTCGGGGTCGTAACCTTTCAGTTTTCCACTGCCCGCGACAACGACATCGGTTCTTCCGTTGGCGGTGCACAGGACCGGAACGGCGTAGCCGCCAAGCATCTCCGGGCGGTCTGTCTTCCATCGCATGTCACCAGACTCAACATCCAGCGCGATGAGATACGAATTGAGGTCGTCGTCCAGATTGAAGAGAACCATGTCGCGGTAAATGATGGGCGAATTCGCTGCTCCCCAGCCCAAGAGATAAAATGGCACTGGTAATGGATGTCGCCACAACTCTTCGCCTGTCTTTGCATTCAGCGCGATCAAACCGATCGTGCTGAAATGCACGAAGACCCGTTCGCCGTCCGACGCCGGGGTCGACGAGGCATGTTCATTGGGTGGCGTGATTTCCGGGAGTTCGCCGGCGTCAAAACTTGTCGTCCACAACTGCTCGCCGGACGCCGCATCAAACCCCAGCACAGCAAAAGTGTCAGCGGAGGACATCGTTGTTATGAAACATCGCCCATCAGCAATGATCGGGCACGCGACTCCCTTGCCCGGCTCAGCTGACCATTTGACATTGTGCTCCGTCGAGAATTCGATCGGCGGATGCTCACTCTCCGCCGCGATTCCCGATGCATTGGGCCCTCTGAATTGCGGCCAGTCTTCGGCTCGCAGGAGTCCTGTCGTGACGAGCAGGATACCGATGATTGTTCCCGCGATACGTCGTGTAGTCTGTCGAAATCTCGCAGTCATGCCCTGAACCCAACTGTACGTTGACGAAACGGTCTCCATTTCGTACTTCAGGCTACTGACCAGGCCCTGCAAACACAACAAAGCGGGCAGAAGCTTCAGGTTTCAGTCCGTTGAGTTCTGCCCAGCGGCAAAGCATCCAGGACCGCAGGGAACAACAACACAGCAGCCAATGAGGATTGCAGAATATTTAGTCGGCCTGATGAGGCGACGTCGTGCCGTCAGTCCGAAAGGCGATTGGTCGAGGAATCGCGTTGAGTACGGGGCGTGCTGTGGCTCCCAGCATCACGTCCAGCAGGTTGAATTCCAGTATCTCTCGATAGCCAACATAGCTCGTGCACAGTCGGGGATTGATCTCATTCAGATAGACAGTTCCATCTGATTCCGACAGCAGGAAGTCCAGGCCAATGTATCCCTGGAAATGGCCAATCTGCCGGATGACCTGTGCGGTGATGCGCATCACCCGGGATTCGGCCGCATGAGGAAGATCAGCCGGGATGGTGCTGCCCTCGTATCCGGGGACGTTGTCATCCCAGACGATGATTTGTTCAGCCACGGGAAGTGACTGAGCAATACCGGGTCCACCGAGAATTCCTATGGAGAGCGAGCGACCAACGATCATCGGCTGACGAATATAGTCCCGAGGGTCAGCCGATTGCGGCAGTCGACCTCTCCGAATCCCATCACATCCGGCACCCCATCGGGGTTTGAAAACTGAGTTCGGTTCGGAACGGTCAGCACCGGCGGATCCACCGCAAAGAGGTTCACACGACACCATCGGAATTGATGAAGAACCGAATCCCTTCCATGTCTCCAGTTTGTCGCTGCAGGTTTTCAGCATTGAACGTGATGGAAGGAGTGTGTGGCACGGCAGCGGTTGCAGCGTCTCAGCGACACGCAGCAGTGTTCGGTTCCATTCCGGAGCGATCGGCAGAACGAAATCTGAATTGCCCGCTGCGTCGGCTAGCGCCTGCAGCGAGCTTTTGCCATCCGGGCACAGCAGTAACTCCACGCCGGCCGGAACATCACGGACGGACGCGGCGGCTGATTCACAAAGCAGGACTGTGACGTCGACGTCGTTTAATGCCACGGCGTCGGTCAGCACTGCCTCGAGCATGGCCCAGGCTTGAGTACGGATGCTGGCAGGAGCGTCTGCAAACTCCGCCGAATCTGCATGGACGAATTCAAAGAGCAACAGTCGACGCAATCCCATTCTCCGCCAGAGAATCCCGGTCACTGGTCATTTTGGCAGAGTTTGAGACCGACGTCTGCCCTCAGCCGCCGCCGGAACACACGAGCAAGTGGTTTTGCACTTCTTTCACTCCCAACACCTGCCGCACCACGGAATCGACATCGGCCGTGTCGTCATGCACCTGCACGACACCCTCGAGGCAAACGCCGTTCGGAATCCGTCTTACGACGAGCGAAGAAACTGAAAAACCGGGGTTTGCGACGAGCTCACGGCGAACTCTCGACTCAATCGAATGCGCGTCGTTGGACATTCCTGAACGACTTCGCGGCGCACGGACCTCAATGGGCATGGGACACCTCCTTGGAACTTGTGGTCGGGCGATACGAGCACACCGTATGCCATACGATGTCCGTTGGCGGTTCGGCTGACCAGGCCGATGCTCGTCCAGTCGACGATTGGTCCATGACGAACAATCGTTGACATTCCCAGGATGAGGATGGATTTACCTGTAAATTCTGCCGGCATTTTTCCTGTTTGACTATACCGGTTCCTGCACATCCGGAAAAAAGGGACAATCAAAGTGACGCCTCGTCGTCCTGAGTTTCCCAGATTGACAAAATAATGGGCGGCTCGGTGCACGGATCGCAATCGGCTTAGGACCGTTCGAGCAACAACGGTCCTGTTTTGTCTGCTGATCATCACGGCGGAGCGTGATGGCTCCATTGAATTCGCGACAGTGATTACTCGAGCAATTCTTACGGCTCGACGTCCAGCATTTCCAGTTCGCGCTGGAACCCTCCCGACAAGATTGGAAATCGACACCACGTCCGGGGATCAAGGTTCTTGTCATCGACGTGGAATGATGGGGCATACCGTTCTCGCTTCCACTGATTCCGGCACCACAGCCGGAAAAATCGCCGAATGTAGACGACCAATTCTGCTCGTGTCAGATCGCCGGGCCTGAGCATCAGCTTCGCAAGGACTTCAACGGGACTCAGTTTGTCACGGATTGCGAGGCACTCAATTTCGTCGAGCAGCGGGTACGGCATCAGATCGGATTCGTCGGTCTGATGACTGGAGGGCGGCCGCAATTCGGCTGTCGGCTGTTGTGCATTGACCAGTGACAGCGCGGCGACAGGCTCGCAGCCACTGGACCCATCTGTTTCCATCGTTCGCAGCCATTGCCGGAGGAAGGCCTTGTCGATCCCGGCGATCGGGCTGAGCCCTCCGGCGGTGTCTCCATCCATCGTGGCATAACCCACCGCGGCTTCGGACCGATTGCTGGTCGACAGCAACAGCGCATTCTTCAGGTTAGCAAACATCCAAACGGAAGGTGCTCGCGTTCGAGCCTGAATATTCTGCAGTGTGACATCGTCAGTCTCCCATGACAGCTCCCGGCCAATCGCCTGTTGAACCAGGGATGTGTAGCGTTCGACAATCGGATCGACGTCGAGTTCGTGCCAGACGCCGCCAATGGCGCAAGTGACTGCTTCGGCGGCGCTGAGCGTCACTTCGGAGCTGTTCCTGGTTGCCTGATAGATCCCCGTAAACAATCGTGACATCCATTCATCGGCGGTTGAGTACTGATCGACTCCTTCAATGTGGTTCAGCGAATTTCTGAATTCCACGGAACCCAGACCTTGCAATGCGCGCTCGACCATACATCGCACAAGACAGGCCGTTGCCGATGAATCAGCGCCGCCGCTCATGCTGACAACGAAACCCTCTGATCGACTCTTGCGCAGATAATCAAACAGTGCCAGCGCAATCGCCTGTGTGAATTCATCGATTCGCCCCGTTGACACGTCAGGCCGGTTCGTTTGCAGCTGATGGACCGGAGTTCGGACCTCGCCTGGTATTCGTGCAATTCGCCTGTGAATGTCGTTGCTCACATCTGTGGACATGGAGTGGACGCTGGAGCGTCTGGTGCGTGTGAGATCAACGTCGACATCGGCGGCCACGACGTCCACGTCCCGAAATTCAAAACGCGGACCCGCAGCGATCAGATCACCGGACGATGCAATCAAGGCACCTCCGTCATAAATGGCGCGGCCTGCTTCGTTGCCGACCAGGTTGGCATAGACGTAGCTGACGCCAAACGATCGCGAACCCTCCAGCACAAAGCGGCGCCGCACGTCGTGTTTCCCGAAAGCAAAGTGACTGGCACTGGGGTTGAGGATGACGTCGACGCCGCATTCAGCCATACGATTGCCGGGCCGTCCCGCCACCCAGGCGTCTTCACAGATTTCGAATCCGAACCGGACACTGTTCACTTCGAACAGTAAATCACCGATTGGCCATGATTCGCCTTCGACGGTGTACTCACTGACGACACCCTCCGGCCAGGCTCGAAACCAGCGCGGTTCGTAATGCAGTCCGTCACCCGCCAGGTGCTGCTTGGGAACGAAGCCCGCAATGCGTCGATCCGCGATCACACAAACGGAGTTATAAACCCCGTTCGTGAAGTAAACAGGAAGCCCCACGGCCACGATCATGCCGGTCGTCTGTGGAATCAGACGTTGAAGCATCTGCCACGCGGTTCTCCAAACGCTGGGGGACAGAAACATGTCCTCACAGCCATAGCCGGTGATGCACAGTTCCGGAAGACAAAGCACTCCGACTTCCGCAGAACGTGCCTGCTCGATGGCCCGTTCAATCCGGGTACAGTTGCCTTCCCAGTCCAGAGGCGTCTGGTTGAGTATCCCCGCGCCCAGGCGTAGTTGTCGCATTTGATTCGTTCTATCCGCGTCCTGAAGGATTCATCACGCCGATGGCGCTGTGCTGACCTGACAGCTTCACCAGAAGAGTCGTTGGATTCCCGGCCGGGTCGAGGCAATGCATCGGAATCACCGGCAGTCTGCCGCCGAGCAGACGGGTGTCCAGAAACCTGGGACGGCGGTATTCCGGCCTCCTGAGATAAGGTTATTGAGAGAATCCGCCAATTCCCATACCAGAAGTGTATTTGATCCTGAGCGCACACGTCCCGGATCGTTCGCAACGATACCATCTGGCATGATTCGTTTGTTTCGTTTCGTGTGTAAAATGCCGCTGTCAGCCTGGTCAGACCACTGAGCCGGGATTTTTCACTGCGAGTGTCCGGCGGCGACTGGCTCATTGCCATCCGTTGAGTTGATTCTGGCAGTTGCGTCGTGGTGGCAGTGTGGCTGCGACGAGAATTCGTCACGCGGCGGTTGGCCGATGAGTTCGAACCAGCTGAGCACTGGATCAACGATTCACATCGCTTTCGACGCGATCGTGACATCAGGTGTGAGCGAGTCGATGGTGCCTTCGCTCAATTAGCCCGGCGGTTGGGGCAAACCGGGTTTCGGTGAATGAAGGGGGGCGAGTCACCATGCGGGATTGGTGACTCGCCCAAATGGAAACGCTGGCAGATCTGTGGAAGACAGCTCGACTCAGGAGGAGGAAGTCAGGCTGCCAGGAACGCGGGTCAAAGAATGACTCGTGCCCTCCACATCGAAATCAGAATGACCTCACCTGCCCTGGAAATTCGGCCCATTGCGGGGTGGAACCGGTTTCCTCACTGCGTTTCCAGAGAAGACTCTCCGCGGCGCGCTGACGCCTGTTCGAATTCTGATCAAGATGACCGGTTGGCTGAAATCGGGTTCCTTCCACGAACGGGGCGGCAGGAATTCGAGTCGGACGCGTCTCAGCAGCTGTCTTCTGCAAGTCGGACGAATCAGAATTCAGTCGCTGTGAGGTCAACGTTAACGCTGAACTCGGAGTTGGTGCCTGAACTGTGGAACGACGTCTGCGTTTGAATTCGGCCAATTCGCGCGCAACGTCTGATGATCGTTGATTCCTGCGACGATCCGTCCGTTTGGTTTCACGACCTGACCTGTCGACTGGAGCTCCGCTGAGACGCTGCTCCGGACTCTGCCCGCGTACTGCGTTGGTCCGTGATCGTTGCTGATCGGTACGGGGTCGGGCGACATCACGGATTTCAGTTCCCAGAGTCGCGAGCACTTCTTCGGGCGACGTTCCATAACGTGGCATTCCGGCTATCACCCAGCTGCGCCAATCTGTCTCCAGGGCCTCCACGCCTTTGTGGTTGTAGTGTTTGCGGATCGCGTCTTCCCAGTGACCATCGCGAGCGTCACTCAGGAACTTGAGGTATGTCTGCCGTCCTCGCTGTTGCATCAGAAAATCGACCAGGCCAAATCCTTCCGCGTACAGAATCAACATGGGACGATGGCCGGTTGGGTACTGCTTCATACTCAGCAGCTTCCGGAGTGGAATGAACTCCCGGCGGCTCTTAATGATGTTTTCCAACAGGTCCAGCTGCAGCCGCTGCTCAGAACTGTGTTCGAACAGCGTGGATGCTCCCTCATCTGCCCAGCGCGGCAATGGACGTCGAAAGTAGCTGGCGAAGATTGTGTGATTGACTTCGTGTGGCAGAACAGAATCCAGAATCCTTTCCGAGCTGCCCTGCACCATCATTTTCCAGTTCATCACGCGCTGACCCACGAACTGAAATGTCGTCTGGCCAGCGGCGCCGTAGGCACCGGACCGCACATTGATCGTACAGGGTTTCGACCATGGTTTCAGCGGCCGGCCGATCCAGAAAACTGCTAAACGCCTGCGGTACTCCTCCGCGGCCTCGGCAACAGTCTTCGCTTCGTCGGCCTCAGGAGCGGTCACGGCGAAGTTGCGGGTACGGAAATTGGCACCAGTACTCACAAACAGAGTGATCGCGATCAGCAACACTCGCAGTATCAGAGCGTCCATGCTCAGCCCGTCGTTGTACGTTTGGATGAATTCACAGCTGCGGATCCTTCCGCAACGGTTCATCAGCAGACCTGCAGCAAATGCCGATCCAAACTCCTGTATCACTGGAGATTCGGTGGCTGTAACTCCATAACTCGCTCCCTCAGAGCAGGTTACGAGGTACGTAACGGCGAGTAGTGCCATGGCTTCCAGGACCGTTTCTTCATTGCAATTGTTACAAATCCTGACTCCGTTTGTCGTTTCTGCAGCACGGGCCGATGTCAGTCTCCACGGGATCGGCCAGTCACAACGCCTGCTGAATTGGTCCGGTTCAGGCAGGATCGGATGCGCTCAACCAAATTGCAGAAGGTGGAGAATGATCGGCCGACGATGAAGAGACTGGTGTCTCCCTGTGCCCGTGCCGCTTCACCCCTCGCAGTTCACTTCTTCCATGATTGTTGTCGCCCTCTTATTGGTTCTGTTCACCTGCTGGAGTCTATGGGGCCTGTCGGTTGGCGAATCGTGCAATATTCGCTGGATTCGGCACTGGTGTGGAGCAATCTTTGTGATCATGGTGGGGCTGCTGTCAGCCGGCAGTGGTTTCCTGGTTGCCCGCGTCATGGAACGTTCGTCAGCCCGCGAAAACACTTTCGAGGCCCTGCAGGCGATCGCCGATCGAGTGGAAGCCGGTGATCACGACGCGGTCATCCGCAGCATCAGAGCACTCGATCATCGAGATGATCCGGACGCAGACGCCTATGATCTGCTGGACGAGTTGCCTGAGTTCGCCTCGCAAATGCACCAGGACCTGCGGACCACTCGCACAGCAGCCAATGATGCCGGATTCGCAGGACATTGAGTTTCGAACTGTCGCCAGGCGGACCGAATCTCCGGCCGAAATCAATCTCCGGCCGCATATTGCTGACCGCACAATCGCTGCAAACGGACCAGCACGTACTGCAGGCACCGCTGGTTGTTGTTTCCCATCTGCCGACCTCAGTGCAGAACGTATGTTGCATGGAGACATCACGCGGCACAACGCAAAGGACGTGGTCCTGGCTCCGGACAACCTGGACTGCAGCGTGAACCGGAACATGACGGCAGGTCTGGTCCGTCAGTCCCGATCACACGGATGTCACGCGATCGACGCTGCCTCACATCCTGTCTTGAGTGATTCATCGACTCCGATCGAGCAATGTTGCCATGTCAGCTGCCGCAGCCACAACCGGAACGATTGACAGTCCGGTCCTGAGGCTGAACCTGCTGATCATCTCCTGGACAGGCGTGGCTGCCTTCGCCCTGTTGCTGCGGCATGGAATGACGTTTGATTTGACATCGGCGGCCACGGCGGTGAGTACGATCATTCTGCTGTGGCCGTTCGCAGTCATCTTCGAACGACGCGGTATCGCGCCGTTCGCCAACATGCTGACCGGTTTTCTGTGCATGGTGGCGTTCAACGTCTTTCTGTCGATTCTGACCTATGCGGGGACCCCACTCAACGCGCCACTGGCAGACGGCTGGTTGATGAACGTCGATTCTGCACTGGGGATTCACCTGCCTTCCATCGTTGCATGGACGGCGACCTGGCCCATCGTAAAAACAACTTTTGACGCGGCGTACCCATCCGTGATGCTGTCGACTTTGCTGGCACTGGTGGTTTTGGGACTCGACCCGGACCGCCGCAGGATGCAGGAATTTGTGCTGCAGTTCATGTTCGCCGGACTGTTGACGACGATTGTTTTCTTCCTGTTGCCCGCCGCAGGCCCGTTTGCAGCGTACGGCTATGAGCTGCGCCCGGACCAGCAACGTTTTCTGGATCACTTTGATGCATTGCGATCGGGGAGATTTCACCGCGTTTCGCTGAATCACCTGGAAGGATTAATCACCTTCCCGTCATTTCACACGGCCTGGGCCCTGCTGCTGGCATGGGGATTTCGACGACATCGTTGGCTGAGGATTCCGATGCTGATCCTGAATCTCATGGTCGTGGTCTCGACTCTCACAACGGGATGGCACTATGGAACGGACGTGATCGGGGGCGGGCTCGTTGCTTTGACGGCAGCAGCTGCGACGCACCGGCTGCGCCCGTGCCTGCAGTTTGTGCCGGCGATGCCTGATGCTTCGCGGACGAACACCTCGACTCGACAGACAGCTCTGCAATCGCGACCATCCGCAAACGGTGAAGGCAATCTTTAATCCTCAGTTTCGGTGAGTCGCTTGAATAGTCAATCATATGATGTCGTGGTGATCGGGACAGGGCCTGGTGGGGAAGGAGCGGCCATGCAGGCCACCAAGCTGGGGCGCAGCGTCGCGGCTGTGGAACGCCAGCACTCGATAGGCGGCAATTGTACCCACCGGGCCACGATTCCCAGCAAAGCGCTGCGATTTGCAGTGCAGCAGGTAACCAGCATGCTGCAGGCCCGCCTGGTGGATCCAGCTGCTCAATCGGTCGCTCGTTCATTTCCCAAACTGCGAAAATCTGCGGCGTCTGTCATCGACCAGCAGGTGAGAATGCGCGAAAGCTTCTACAACCGTAATGACGTCCCGGTCTATTCCGGCCATGCTCGGCTGACCGATCGGAATACAGTCGAAGTCGAAGATAAACTCGGCGGCAAGCAAACGATCAAGGCTGCGGCCGTTGTCATCGCGACTGGCTCCCGTCCATGGCGTCCTGATGATGTTGACTTTGATCACCATCGCATTCATGACAGTGACACCATTCTGGATTTGCCGGAGACACCTCGCAGTATCAGTATTTACGGAGCCGGCGTGATTGGCTGCGAGTATGCATCGATCTTTCGCAATCTGGGTGTGAAAGTGAATCTGATCAACACACGTGATCAGTTGCTGTCGTTTCTGGACGATGAAATCATTGACGCACTGAGCTATCACCTTCGCGAATGCGGAGTTGTCATCCGTCACGGCGAAGCGATCGAACGTGTCGAGACCGTCGATGATGGAGTGATTACCCATCTCATCTCAGGGAAACAAATCAAGACGGATGTCCTGCTGTGGGCGGCCGGTCGCACGGGGAATACGGAAGACATGGGATTATCGACGGTCGGCATCGAGCCCAACAGCCGTGGCCAGCTGACAGTCGACGGTGATTTCCGTACATCTGTGGAAAACATCTACGCCGTGGGTGACGTCATTGGACCACCTGCTTTGGCGAGTGCCGCATACGTTCAGGGTCGCTATGCGGCCCATCATTTGATCAACGGCAGATGTGATCGTGCGCTGATTGAGGACATACCAACCGGCATTTACACGAGTCCGGAAATCAGTTCGCTTGGAAGGACCGAACGTGAACTGACCGAAGCAGGTATTCCATACGAAGTAGGACATTCAAAATTCCGAAGTCTCGCTCGGGCCCAAATCACGGGGCAAACGGTTGGAATGTTGAAGCTGCTTTTCCACCGTGAAACGCTGCAGCTGCTGGGAATCCATTGCTTTGGAGCCAAGGCCTCAGAGATTATTCATATCGGTCAGGCGATCATGTCCCAACCTGGCGAACACAACACGTTGGAGTACTTTGTTAATTCCACGTTTAACTATCCGACCATGGCGGAAGCTTACCGTGTTGCGGCACTCAACGGATTGAATCGCCTGTTCTGAGTTAACTCTTCGATGACTCGTTGACCAGCTTCTGCAAAGCTTCCAGCACTTTGTCGTCGTGGCCATCCACCTGCACGGCTTTCCACATGCGGGCCACTTTGCCGTGGACATCGATGATGAAGGTGGACCGTTGAATTCCCATGAACTTTTTGCCGTATCGGTTCCGTTCTCTCCAGGCCCCGTATTTCTCGGCAACAGCGTGATTGGCGTCGGCCAATAGAGGAAAGTTCAGGGAAAATTTCTCACTGAACGCCTGATGGCTGTCCACGTCGTCGGGACTGACACCGAACACACGTGCTCCCAGTCCCTCAAGATCAGACTTGCGGTCACGGAACGCGCAGGCCTCTTTGGTGCAACCTGGAGTGTCGTCCTTCGGATAGAAATAGAGGACGACGGGAGTCCCCTTCAGATCCGCCAGACGGATTTTTGTGCCATCTGTTGCTGTAAGCGTAAATTTTGGAGCGGTTGCGCCGACTTCGACCCATTCTGTCATCACTCTGCCTGTCGTGAGTATTGAATTGCTGCAGCAGCCCGGTTCTCTTCCTGTTTTCAGGCTGGCGAACTCATCTTAGCAGGATCAGCAGTCGCGACAGCCGCGGGATTGATTTTTCGAAGTTCCGGACATCCTCCCCAATTCGGTGGAACCGCTCAGATTGAATGGCAGCACCGTTGAGGATGCCTGCGGATCCGTTCTAATGGTCGGGCTGAGCCACTTCAGGTGGTCCTGTCATCCCCCGTCATGGGTCCGGAGTGATCTGCCCGATTTGTGAAGACTCCGACGCAGTCTTCGACGGCTGCGGCATCCGCTCCCGACTGCAACAGCAGCACTCGTGTGCTCTGACGCTCCAATGGATTAAAACTCATATGACTCAGCACATTTTTGTTACTGGCGGTGTTGTTAGTTCACTTGGAAAAGGCCTGACGTCAGCCTCCATTGGCATGCTGCTGGAACGCCGCGGACTGACAGTCCGGATGCAGAAACTGGATCCGTACATCAACGTTGATCCCGGCACCATGAGCCCCTACCAGCACGGAGAAGTCTACGTCCTGGACGACGGTTCAGAGACCGACCTTGATCTTGGACACTATGAACGCTTCACCTCGAGCCCTCTGAATCGCGATTCAAACTACACGACAGGTCAGATTTACCAAACGGTGATCGACAAAGAACGTCGCGGCGAGTATCTGGGTGGTACCGTTCAGGTCGTGCCGCATATTACGGACGAGATCAAACGCTGCATTCGCAAACTGGCCGCTCCCGATGTCGATGTAGTGATTACCGAATTGGGTGGAACCATTGGTGATATTGAAGGGTTGCCATTCCTTGAAGCCATTCGCCAGATTCCTCTCGACGTGGGTAAGGAGAACTGTCTGTTTATCCATTTGACACTCGTTCCTTACCTGAAAGCGGCCCGTGAAGCAAAAACCAAGCCGACCCAGCACAGTGTTCAGCAGTTGCGGGGGATCGGAATTCAGCCGGACATTTTGATCTGCCGGACGGAGCGGGCGATCGGCCGCGAGCACACTGACAAAATCGCGTTCTTCTGCAACGTGGAAAAAC
>JBDOMX010000277.1:0-4808 GCA_039831615.1 Planctomycetaceae bacterium | reverse complement strand
GGCGGCCAGGGCCGCCATAGAAAGTCGGAAGCCCTGGCGAAACTCTTAAACCCTTGAATCAGTCCTTCTACCTCTATAGACTGTATTTCTAGGACCGAAATCAAATTTCCTATCAGTATAAACCAACCATTGGGCACTTTGGGAAACAGCAAGCTTCGAAACCATGGACGTTGCGGCCGTCTTTACTTTGTTATCCGTGATGGTCTCGTACGAATTCAGAGTTAGCCAGCAGACAACGAGGCCACTTCATATGCGACTCGTATTCGTCACCTTTCTTATTGCATTCGTAGTGGGCTGCAACACTGAGTCCGTCGACACTCGATCGCGAACGAATGCGGCTCCCGTTCCCGTCGCGAACTGGCAGGCCTGCAATTCGAACGACCAGACGTTCGCAGTGGAATTCCCCAGCGCCGCAGAGCCGTGGGAAACAGACTTCGACTCGCCTGAATTTGGCCATACGGACGTGCATCACGTCAGCGCTGAGTTCGATGGAGCGATGTACGGAGTGAACTTCAACGATTACCCGAGAGATCTCACAGACGCTGAGGTGCAAGCTGAATTAAAGCATGCATACACACTGCCGAATACGGGAGCTGAAGTTCTCGCGACAATAGAAATCAAGATGGCAAACATCCCGGCAGTTGAAGTCATTTCAAAGACCGGGCCGATCTACATAGTTGGGCGTTTCTTCATCGCCGACGCCCGACGTTTGTATTCGCTTCAAGTTGGTTCGGTACGCGACCCTCGGAAGGATCGCGAGATGATCGATCGTTTTTTCAAGTCATTTCTTCTCCTGTCGCCTGTTGTTGGATCGTCCGCCGAGACCAAATGACTGGCTAAATCGGGTAAGGACGGCCCTCCCCACACCACCGATCATGCGGGTCCGCAATAGGCGGTTCCTCGAAGCGGAGCAAGGTCGCACCAACCATGGATTTCGAAGCAGCCTTGACGGTGTTATTCGCGGAGATCCGGTGCTTAATCAAAGTTATGCAGATATCAACAACGCGTGAGAATGAATGCCAATGGATGATACAGTCACACCTTCCGGACCGATATTGATCCGCCACGAGGGCCACACTCCGCGCGAGCGCAGCACTTGCGGTTGGCGTGACCGACTTATCAGTCACGAAGACGTTGAGACGTCACCAGCGGCCTGGGCACACGCTGTAGATATCGACGGAGCCAAACTCCACTTTCACAAGCGTTCCACAGAGCTCTATTACGTTCTCGACGGCAGTGGCAGCGTCATCCTTGATGGCGTCGAGCAATCCGTTTCCAAGGGGTCTCTCGTTCACATCCCTCCAAATGTTGTTCACGGTGCCCGCGGACGGATGCGCATACTGGTCGTTGGTGTTCCGGACATTGCCGATGACGACTACTTCGAGGTGGCGCAACAATGATGACACGTAGCTCAACACCGGAGCCAGGCACTTTTATTATATTAGTGGATTAGAAAATCGCGAGGCGCAGCCGAACCGAGTTCTCATCTTTTGTTCATGAAGCCCGGCACAGATCTGTGGGCTTTTTTGTGCACTGGACGTCGAACAGCGACCGGAATTGAACGCATGCTGGAGGATGGTGACTGTGCCGTCTGTCGCAACGGTTGATTTGGGTGGTCGGCGTTGCTGTGAAGAAGGCTGTTTCCGGATAGAGATCGCCAGGAGTATCCAGCCCGCGTGTCAATTCGAAGCGAACTCTCCGTATCCGGCGATTCGTCAAGCGAATCAAACAGCTCCGAATCCGCGAACGCGTCCGTAAGTTCCTTCTCAACACCTGATCAAAACGCTCACTTTGAACTTATTTAATCAATCCTCGAAGCTACTTCTCACCTTCTTTGACCCATTCTTCGTTGAACCACACGTGTTTGATGGTCTCGTTGAGTTTAGGCGAGTAGGTATAGGTGACGTGGATCATACCGTCGCGAGACTGGATGACGGTGGGGTATGAGGCGTGGGGATTGTCATCCGGAGGCGTGCGGTTGTCTTCGATGTAGCGGTGCCATTTCCACGTGGCGCCTTCGTCGTCAGAGATGTAGGCGGTCAATCGGGAGCGCCCGTGGCGTCCGTCCCGTCCGTCCAGGTCGTTGCACAGAAGGATCCAGTGGCCGTTTTGGAGCTTAGTGATCGACACGCTTGACTCGGGATTACGAATTTCCAGATCGTGGAAGTTGCCCCAGGTTTGACCGCCGTCCGTGGATTCCGCGACGCGGATGTAACGGAGCGGGCCTTTATCGCGGCCGTAGGCCACGATCGTGCCGTCCTTTTTCTGGATGAATGCGGGCTGGATCAGTCCGTAGTCGGCCATGGGCTCGCCGTATTCCCAGGTCTTGCCACCGTCTTCGGTGAAGCACGACAAAGAAGTGCAGTACACGTCCGAGTAAAGCCCGATCATCATGCGGTTGTCCGAGAGCATGATGGGCTGGCACCGGGGCATCCAGGTGAGCATGCCGGTGAGGCGTCCCCAGACACGATCTTGCCAATCGGCCATATAGGTTTCGTCAATTCGCGCCATGCGTACGGCGTGTCCCAGGCGTCTGCGGTACTTCTCCTCGAAATCGAACATCTTGTCGAATTTCTCATCCACTCCCGCGGAGATTCTGTCCATTACAGCCACAAGATTCTTCGGCCGGCACATGATTGTGTCGTTCCATTCCCACTGAGGTGGTCCGTCGGTCTCATAGGCAGTCGCCGTTCGGTATTGCAGCAGGTAGGTTTCGCGGGTGTTGGCCAGGGAGGAAATCCACCAGAGGTAGAGCCTGCCGGCGGGGTCGATGTAGAGAACGGGGTTCTGGTCGGGCAGGTCATGATTGTCCGCCATGACGAACGGCTTGTTCCACTGATCCGCACCTTTGCGCTTCCGCGCGCCGCTGATGAGGAGGTTATCATCCGTTCTCTCCCCGCGGCCGCGGAACCAGGCGACGAGCAGGTCGCCTGTTGGAGTTTCCACGATGCTCGGACTGTGGTTATGCATCGGCTCCGGCGGAAAGACGAGTTCGTCGAAGAAGACAGCAGAGTCAGCAGCTGCGATGAGTGTCACCGCCAGTAGTAGATTCATGCTCAGGATTCCTGTGTTCGCACCGTCACATAGGGGATTGCAATCTTGCGGCAAATACGTGTGCCCGTATTTTACCTTCCTGAATACCAATGAGTCCAGGGGCAAGGCATGGGGGAGCGTTGCTGAAATCGTCGGGTACGCCGCTGTGGGGTACTTCGCCGCTGTTAAGAAGGTTGTTTCCGGAGATAGATCGCGTGGAGTCGGGGAGTGTCCAGCCCGCGTGTCAATTCGAAGCGAACTCGAAGCGGACTCTCCAGATCGGGCAGCCGCATTCGGTGAGTGGTCCACTCCAGTGGAATATCGTAACCGTCCTTCTCAATCGGCACAGCCTCTGCCAGTGTGAACCCATCGATAGGTTGTTCATCTGATGCAGACACCAACTGAGCAGTCAGACGTCCGCCTTTGGAAAGTCCGCTGACATTCACCACAAGCTGGTATTGTCGCCATCCTTCCCTGGGTGGGTCTAACCCTATCGATGTTACCTCGCCCGTTTGCGTTCCCGGCTTGAGTTGGACGCCGTACATTCGGTGACGTCCGACTTTGGCCAGTCCGATGCTGCCTTTACAGTCGTAGTAGATCCACCATTCGTTTCCCACTTCCAGAAAGCTGCCAATGGTGACACTCTCTCGGTCCCAGGATTGGGGGTTGGGGTCCAGATGAGTCCGCTGGGAGTTCCACAATCCAAAGCTGATATTTTCTTTCTCTTCAGGCTCAACCACCCATCCGGTAAAACGCATGCGATATCCCTTGCCCTCTGCTTCATGGTGGCCGGCGAAAGCCCACCAGTAGTCGGACTCGTGGAGCACCACGGCGGCACCGTGCAGGGTACTGTTGCGAGGCGTAGTGTCGAAAGCATAGTGCCGGGCGTTATGAGGTGCCCGAATGAACCGTAAGCCGTCCGGCGAAGTGGCCACATCCACGATGAAACCGTGCGGGCCCTGCGTGTGCAAAAACAACACATAGCGACGTTCGGGGGGTGCTGCTTCGTCGCGGACAATGTTCACGGGCAATTGGTATTCGTTACAGTTGAGTCCCGGCTGAAGTGAGAAGCAAATATTGCCTGGCCTGCCCGCGAACTGAGCGACGCCCAGGTCAGGCTTTTTCCAGTGAATTCCATCAGGCGATTCGGCATAGCCGGCCCTGCCCTGCTGCAGCCGGAACACATATCCGCCGTACCACATTCGGAACCGGCCTTGTTCCTTGCGCACCGCCATCTGGCCAAGACAGCCTGCGTCCCAGCTTCCAGGCTCGCCTGGTTCGAGCACAGGTGTTTGGGGATCGACCTTCCAGTCCGTTCCGTTCCGGGAAAAGGCACGATAGAACCCAAACGTGACTCTGCCAATGGCCTGACTCAATTCGTTTACACCCATAAAGTACATGTGGAAGCCTTCCTCATCACGGATCACACTGGGGAATGATGCTCCGGAATGCTTGCCTGAAGGATCCGGGATGTCGACCTCATTCAACACAGGCTTGTCTTCGAAACGAGTCAGGGTGTATTCGACCTTTTGAGTACCGTTCAATTCCCAATCCAGGTCCAGGAGAACCGGTAATGATCTGCGCCGGGTCACCATTGGTTCCTGCGAGATTCTAAAGTGGTCGATGTCGATGATCTGGTTGGGATGGCGACTCTCGATGAATACGTAATCTTTCTGTCATTGGAATCCTCATATACATTCACTTGTGTCCTGCGGGGCTTTTACACCTGATGGCGATTTTCTTGAATTGTCTGAATTTGATATGGACAGTCTGTT
>JBDOMX010000166.1:0-4814 GCA_039831615.1 Planctomycetaceae bacterium | reverse complement strand
ATGACATACCGATCTGGGCGCATGAGGCAACCGCCGCCGAAGTGGACTTCTCGGTCGATCGTCTCCTCCACGACGACGAGACGATCTCGATTCCAGGCGACCCCCCATGGCAATTACGATGCCTGCATACGCCGGGGCATCATCCTGGCCATCTTTGCTTCCTGGAAGAATCGAGCCGAACGTTGATCGCCGGTGACATGGTCGCTGGCAGCAGTTCTATCGTGATTGCGCACGGTCACGGTGGAGAAATGTCTGCCTACCTGGACAGCTTGCAGCGGCTGCTTGGGCTTGATTGCGACCTGTTGATTCCGTCGCATGGCTTCGGGTTCAACAATCCAAAGAAGACGATCCAACGGCAAATCGATCACCGGCTCGCGCGAGAACGCAAGATCCAGGCTGCGCTGCATGCGGGCGCCAAGGGGATGGACGAACTGCTGGCGGCGACGTACGACGACGTGTCGAGAGAGATGTGGAAGTACGCCGAGTACACGTTGAAGGCGCACTTGGTGCGATTGGGCGTGACGGAACTTGAGAATGACGAATGACTCGAACTGGACATACGCTTGACGTCGGGACGGGCGGCTCGCGCGGCTGGTCTGCGGGCTACCCAAAAAACGCCTGTATTCCGGTCTGTGACCGCCCCAGAATCAAGGCATGAATGTCGTGGGTGCCTTCATAAGTGTTGACAGCCTCCAGGTTCATCACATGACGGATGACGTGGAACTCGTCGGAGATGCCGTTGCCGCCATGCATGTCCCGCGCCAGGCGCGCAATCTCCAGCGCTTTGCCACACGAGTTGCGCTTGACGAGCGAAACCATTTCCGGCGTGGCTTGATCCTCATCCATCAACCGCCCGACGCGGAGCGCGCCTTGCAAGCCCAGGGTAATCTCGGTCATCATGTTAGCCAGCTTGAGCTGGATTAGTTGATTGGCCGCCAACGGTCGCCCGAATTGAACGCGGTCCAGGGTGTATTGCCGAGCCGCGTGCCAACAGAATTCGGCAGCGCCCATGGCTCCCCAGGAGATGCCGTAGCGCGCCTTATTCAGGCAGCCGAATGGACCTTTTAGCCCTTTGACCCCGGGCAATAGGTTTTCGTCGGGTACAAAGACCTCGTTCATGACAATTTCGCCCGTCACGCTGGCGCGCAGGCTGAACTTGCCCTCGATTTTTGGTGCGCTCAGGCCCTCCATCCCCTTTTCCAGCAAGAAGCCGCGAATCTCGCCGTCCTCCTCGTCACCAGCCCCATAGGCTTTGGCCCACACGACAAAGAGGTCGGCAATCGGGGAATTGGTGATCCACATCTTGTTCCCGTGCAGCGTCCAGCCGCCCGACGTCTTGGTGGCACGCGTCTCCATGCTGCCCGGATCGCTACCGTGATTCGGCTCAGTCAGGCCAAAGCAGCCGACGAGTTCACCAGTTGCCAGCGCGGGGAGATACTTTTGGCGTTGAACTTCGGTACCATAGGTGTAGATGGGATACATGACTAGTGAGCTTTGCACGCTCATCGCGCTGCGATAGCTACTGTCCACCCGCTCGATCTCTCGTGCGATCAGCCCATAGCAGACCGAGTTCAAGCCCGCGCAGCCGTATTCTGCGGGTAGGGTCGAACCGAGCAGCCCCATTTCGCCCATTTCATAAATGATGTTGCGGTCAAAAGTCTCGTGCCGGTTTGCGTGCAGGATGCGCGGCATGAGCTTGTCCTGGCAATAGCTGCGAGCCGCATCGCAAATCATGCGTTCTTCGCCAGTCAACTGATCGCTAAGTAGAAAGGGGTCATCCCATCTGAACATTGACTTCGCCATAGAAGCTCCGTATCTTCGACCAAGTACGCTTGGATTCGACGTCGCCGTCCGTGCGGTGGCCGGGATGGATCCGACTGCCGCGCGTTGTGGCGATTGTGTGGAGAGCCCGCGAGATTGAAGAATCAATGAGCGTCGCCGGGCACTCGGCGAAACCAGTCGACGTCAAACTGTCAGTCTAACGCATCGTGCCGTTGCAACAAGTGTGAGCCTTCTCATCAAGGCGCTCGACTGATAATCTGGGTCTGCCTCGACACTCCTGTGCGTCCGGACCACCACTCAAGGGTTCACCGTGATTGACGGCCATCAAATCGAGAAGACACTCGCCGAGTTGGGTACGACACATGTCATCTGGTTACCGGACACGACATTGGGCCAATGGGAGGAAGCGCTCGAAGCCTCCGCCGCCTTCGAACTGCTGCGGGTGTGTCGTGAAGGCGAGGCTTGGCCGTTGGCTGCGGGTTTGTACTTGGGCGGCAGATCGCCGTTGGTCATGATGCAGACCACGGGGCTGTTTGAGTCGGGTGACGCGCTGCGCAACGTGCTGTTCGACTTGAGAGTTCCGCTGTTCGCGTTGATTGGTTACCGTAGCTACGACAAACAGTCCAATCCAACTGGCGGACTTCGCTCGAGCCGCGAGATTCGCAAGTGTCTCCGAATTCGACAGCTTGCCGGCATGGAAGTGCGGGGTGGCGGCTGCTCTAGCACAGCCGGGACCACGATGCATTATCCTCAAGGTAGCGACGGAGGGCGACTGTACGCTCAAGGCACCGGGACCAATGCCCGATCGGATTGCTGCATTTCGGGTGGCATTGAACAACTGAGTCAGGGGCAAGGTCGTCTTGTATCGTCGTTGTTCGCGCAGCGAAACCACGACAAATGTCGAAGAAAGCAAACCGCCGTCCAACGAATCAACTCCACGGAGTCTCTCCAGCATGACCGAGCAGGCGACTATTGCACTTCGGATACCGAATCCGTTTTCGGAAGGCAGAAACCGCGTCTATGTCATTCCTTCTGACCCGGTGACCTTGATTGATACTGGAACCGCCACCGACCGGGCGTTCGACGCGCTCGTTAGCCAACTCGACGAACACGGATTGTCGATCCGCGACATCGGCCGCGTGATCTTGACGCACAAACACATCGATCACATCGGCAACGCCTGGCGAATCCAACAGGAATCGGACGCGGAAATCCTGATCCACGAGTGTGAAATGAAGTCGATTGCCGACGTCGATCCCGACAGCGTTCGTTTCAAGGACCTTGTGGCAGATCGCCTGACTAAGTGGAACGTACCAGAGGATGTGATGTCGCAATCAAAGAACTCGGCAAGCCGGACCTGGGACATTCAGTCCGCGACTCCCACGGGGCTGGTGGACGGCCAACGGATCGAGACGAGTTGTGGCGAACTAGAGGTGTTGCACACGCCTGGGCATACCGCCGGTTCGATCTGTCTCAAGTTCGGTCGGCAGATGTTTTCGGGAGACCACGTGCTTCCCACGATTACTCCCAACGTCGGCGGCGGTGACATGCGTCAGCGCGGATTGCTCAAACGCTTTCTCGCATCTCTCGGCCGAACTAGCGATCTTGCACCGCAGGTTGACCTGGTGTTCCCCGGTCACGGTGATCCTTTCGATCATCTCACCGAGCGCTGCCAGGAGATTATCAATCATCACCGGGAGCGGCTCAAGCAAACGGCAGAGTTTCTTCAGCAGGGGCCGCTTTCGACCTACGAAATGGCCCGGTGTCTATTCGGCGAAATGCGCGACTATCACGTGGTTCTCGGTTGCGCCGAGGCGCAAGCGCATCTCGAATTCCTGGTGGATGAGGGTAGTGTCCACTGCCAAGGCGAAATGTACTCTTTGCCAGCGACGTGAATTCGACCTGGCCCATGTGTAACAAGCTAGCGCAGAGTCCGAAAGAACTTTCTTACGTCCTCGACGAATAGTTTGGGCTCTTCCATGGCGGCGAAATGCCCGCCGCGCGGCATCTCCGTCCATTGCTTGACGTTGTAGGCGGCTTCAACCCACTTGCGTGGAGCAAAGCCAAGCTCCTGGGGGGGGGCCTCCGGTGCACGGCGCCGGGATTCACCACACCCGACACCGGGCCAGGCCGGGAGCGAGTTCCTCTCTGGTCACGTGTGGGTCACGATCTCGTGGCTGGTGCGGCATCCGCTGTGGCACACGATTGGGCTGGCGCTGCGACGCAATCACGGGCTTGGCGTTGTCCTGAATCTGTGCAAGTAGCTGTGGATAAGGCACGTCGCGGCCACCCGTCTCCTGACCACGTTGGCTTTCAAATCCGCTCCGGCACAGAATGCCTGCGGCGCTCCAGTGATTACGACACACCGAACGTTATCGTCCTCATTGGCCGCCAGAAGGTGATCATACGTTTCCGCAATCAGCGTTGGCGACAATGCGTTGCGTCTTTCCGGCCGGTTGAGCGTGATCCAAGCGCCACCATTGCGGACTGTGTACAACGTCTGTTTGGTCGTCGGCATAGGAGGAATGCGCCCCCGCGCACGTGCTAGTTCGTATCGTCGCCCGACTTCGCCTGTCGCGAGAAGCCGTTGACTTTTTTAGCCTCTTAATCTCGACTAACACAGTCGCGCCAGACTCATACAAGATTATTCAGTTTCTTCAGTGCTGTTGCAATTTGCGATAACAAGTATTTCACATGTTTGCGCTCAGCACGGTTAAGTTGTGCATCTTCGTTCGTGCAGATTGGCGTGAGCAATGAGACCAGGAGTCGGCGATGATCGGCAATCTCGTGAATCAGTTCCTTTGCTGGGCTGGAACCATGGAACGGCGGAAATGCCAGGTGTTTCGGTGCAAGCTCGTGTGCATGGCCGTTGCCGCCCGTCTGGGATCCGTTATTTGCAAAACGAATCATACCGGCTGAGCTGATTTCCCGGCCGATCTGGTTGGATGTAGCAACGTACCTCTGAAAAACTGCTTCAGAGACAGTCGCCTGTCTTTGCCAACGTTTGGACTCGTCGCGCGTGATGCCGAAAT
>JBDOMX010000651.1:0-4821 GCA_039831615.1 Planctomycetaceae bacterium | reverse complement strand
AGTGAGCTCGGCGACCCAATTCCGCTGTCAGTTCGATTACCGGGCTGAGCCGTGCCGGGAGCAGTACATTGTCAACGACGCTCAGATAGTCGATCAGCTCGAAGCTTTGAAAAACCAGACCGATGCGTTTCAGTCGAAATGTTCGTCGCCGGCCGTCCGATAGATGCGTCAAATCTGTGTCGCCAACTTTGACGGAGCCACCAGTCGCCGGGAGGATTCCTGCGATGATCTCCAGTAAAGTGGTCTTGCCGGATCCACTGGGACCTGTGATCGCAACGGATGAACCCGTGGCAACGTCGAGTGCAGGAATACGCAATTGAAATTCGCTGGCCGGCCAGGAGAAATGCAGGTCTCGAATTGTTATCATGGAGTGATTCATTGACGAGCTTCAACTGCTCGACTGTTGGACGCGTCGATTACCGGTCAACAGTTTAGCATTTCCGGACGGAACGCTGTCCGGCACCTATCGTGCCGCCGAAAAGTGTAAATACCAGTGAGTTTAGCCGATGGCACCTTGCGATCAGGGATATCTTTGCGACGTATGCGGTGAAGAAGTCACTTCTATACGCGAGAGCGACCTGTACCTCCGTTTTGTGACCGGGCAAATCGAATCACGCGAACTCCTGACAGCTCAGGAACGCCATCTCAGGTGCAACCCGGTTGCCGCACAGTTTATTGAGGCACCGGAATTTAAACCGATCAGCGTTGACGGCCCGTTTGCGAAACTCGAGCTGGACCAGCACTACGCTCGCGAGCGGGCAGAACTCATTACACGCGGCTGGCACCGCTTGCAGGAGCTGGCTGAGTTGTCACAGACACTCCAGATTTCCGAATATCCGCTTCCCGAGTTTCGTCGCGGGCAGGGACACGTAGGCAGAAATGGCTTCGCAACGGCACCACCCGGGGGCCCTGACTGCACGAGCATTCACGGAAACACAGACTCAGGTCAGGACGACATCAGGAATTCAGAGATTTCGTCCGCCGCTGCTTCGCCGTCGTGTTCACCAATTTCAATCAACTGCCGGACGTAGTGCTCGTGAAACATCATCGTGCTTAGAAAATCGTCGCTTTCCTCCTGACCGCTGCCGAGTCGACGCAGCAAATAGCGGACTGTCGGTGGAACCCGGTCTTTGAGATCAAACGCGAGAGAACCCAGATCCCGCGACGGCCGAATAACAAACAGGCCGATTTGTCTCAATCCATCACGTTGTTCGATCCCCACGTTGTGAATGAGCCGATTGGTTCTCTGCATATGCCGCACATCCTGATCAAGCTGATCGAGAAAGGCTGAGTTATACATGGACGACAGGACAGTGGCCGGAGACGGTGCAGCAGTGGAATGTGCGAGAGTGTGATGATTACCGGCGTAATGTGTCGAAATCACGACGAGTCGTCCTGCACCCATGTGAACGGCTGGGGCGACTGGTGCGTTGAGCCCAACGCCGCCGTCACCGTACCAGGCACTGCCGATTCGGACCGGTGGAAACAGAAATGGGAGCGCTGATGACGCCATAATATGCTCGATCGTTAGTTGCGTCTCCACGCTGCGACGGTAAGGGCGTTCCCATTCTTTGATCGCCTGACCACTGAAAAACGTCACTGTGTCACTTGTAGCGTAGCAGTTTGCCGTTAGTGCGACGCCGCGCAGCCGACCCGACGCAATGTTGCGCGCAATTCCGGGGAGTGAACCATCTGACGTATGGAGTGCACTGTGCAGATAGTCTCGCAAGGGCTGGGTGTCGACCATTCCATGGACCGGTTCCAAAAATGACGGCAAACCTACGCTGAGCTGCGCTCCGGCCTTCAGTGCACGCCAGAGTAATGCAGGTCCGCCAGTGCAGAATACATTTTCAAGTCTCAGTCGCAGCCAGAGATCTGTCAGAGCATCAGCACTATCAGCCAGATCGCCTTCGAAGCTTGCCAGATGCGAGATATTGATGGCCCCGGCCGACACTCCGGTCAGAAGCGGGACCCGCAGTTTGGGGTGCCGCCGCGCGATCGAACGCAGGACACCGACCTGATAGGCGGCGCGCGCCCCACCGCCGCTGAGAGTCAAGGCCAGCGGCAACTCATTCGGATCGTTTCTGCAGGTCAGGATTCCGTACTCCGGTTGGATCAACGAGTCTTTCCGTCCCAATTGATACGTTGATAATGGCACGCGACGCAACTTCAAAGCCGCATAAACCGGCGCATAGTCTACATGCGATCGCGATCTCGCATCGGTTCGCTTTCCAATCAGCCTGACTTCGATGTCCACAACAAAGTCTGGTTGGCGAACCTGTTTCCGGCAATTCAGTCAGCTTTGGTTGCAATGTGTCTGGCGATCGGCAACGCTGACATAAATCCATTCGATCGGCCCGCACTTCCAATTGATCGACCACACACTCCCGCATACCAGCAGACATTGACGCGTCAGAAATCACCGGCCCACAAGTGAACCATCGCCGGCATCGACTTCGTAGTCAGGCCTGCCAACGATCGGCCGTTCGCTTGGCGTGCTGATGAACTCCTGACAGGAACACGCCAGGATGTTTCAGACATGGAATAGGTCCGGCAACTGATGCAGGCGCCACTGCGGCGCCGTCAGGAGCTCTGAACGATGGCACTACTAATCTGTAGCACGGTGGTCATGTTGCTTCTGATCGGCGCTACCGATGTGGAAGCGAAACGGCCGAATGTCGTCTTCATTCTGACCGACAATCACGGGGCATGGACACTGGGATGTTACGGCAACAAAGACATTCGGACTCCGCACATCGACCGGCTGGCCAGCGAAGGCATGCTGTTTCGCAGAGCGATGAGCAGCAATCCGGTTTGCTCGCCCACTCGAGCGACCTATCTGACCGGTTTGATGCCGTCGCAACACGGAGTGCATTCGTTTCTTGACAACAAGTACATGATGGGGCCCGAGGCATATTACGTGCTGGAAGAGTTCACGACGCTGCCCCAAATTCTGCACTCGGAAGGTTACGTATGCGGACTCAGCGGCAAATGGCACCTCGGTGCCAATCTGAAACCACACGATGGATTCTCTTACTGGGTTACAATGCCGCGAGGGAGTACGTCCAGCTTCTACGAAGATCCAATCATTCAAAACGGCGAAGTGCTGAAGACGCCAAAGTACATGACCGACTTCTGGACCGATCATGCGGTCAGGTTTATCGAGCAGAACAAAGACGGCGAGAAACCGTTTTTTCTGTTTTTGTCATACAACGGTCCGTACTGCCTTGGATCGCTCCTGCTGAGACCGGCAAAAAACAGACATGCAGAATACTACTCAGACAAGCAACTGCTGTCGTTTCCACGCGACACGATCCATCCGTGGCAGTACAACAACAAGGCCTATCACAACAACGTTGTAAGTATCCGACGTGTGGCAGCTGAAGTCAGCGCCGTCGACGACGGCGTCGGAACTGTGATGGAGACACTCAACTCACACGGACTCGCCGAGGACACGGTCGTCATTTTTGCGGGTGATCAGGGCTGGATGGGCGGCCAGAATGGTTTCTTTGGGATGGGCGATCATACGCGTCCGTTTGCTGCACATGACCTGATGATGCACGTTCCCCTGATCTTCCATTATCCGACAGCGATATCCCCTGGGGAGACCGATATCATGGTCAGTAATACGGATTTTCTGCCGACAGTCCTTGACGTCCTGAGTCTGGGACATCGACTGCCTGAGGAACCCAATCAAAAACTTTCAGGCCGCAGCTATGCGAGGGTACTGCGGGGTGAAGATACGGATTGGGAGACGGCCATGTACTACGAAATGGAGGGCTGCCGCTCGGTCCGCACTGAAAACTGGAAGTACGTCGCTCGCAGATCGCCGGATGGACCCGGGGAACTGTACCACATGGCCAACGACCCTCACGAAAGACTGAACCTCTTCGGTCAGCCAAACCTGGCGGCCACTCAGGAACAACTGGCAAGTCAGCTCGATGCCTATTTCGCAGCATATGCAAATCCTGAATATGACATCTGGAAGGGTGGTCGATCGAAGGCAAGACGGTTGTATGCTCCGAAAGGTCATCCCGACCATCGCCCTCTGCGCAAACCGTAGCACCGACACAAAAACCGCAGCAATAGCTGGACTGACCAGAACCTTCGGTCTATTCGCAACGATCACTCCAACGGAACGAGCAATCCACCTTTGCTGCGTCCAGAACTGGTCCCGCCAGGTGGGGGCGACTCCGTTGTCGGTTGCCTGGCGGCCATGTCGAGCGAATGACAGCAACGCAGCGTTGGGATTTGCAGTTTGCCGAAGATAGAATCTTCACTCGGACCGTGTTCGCCACAGACCAATCCATTGAGCGCGCGTGGGAAAACCGTGGCGTGGCTTGCCTGGATTCGCAATGGTTGGCATACTCTTGGGCCTGAGCATTTAATCTGGTCAGGACCGAACGCGAGGCCAATCCCAAAACAGAGATTGGTATCGCGAGACAGACACGAGAAATGGCTGGCGATTGATCCGGAACACAAGCACCCCTAGCTCAATTGGATAGAGCATCGGTCTACGGAACCGAAGGTTAGAGGTTCGAATCCTCTGGGGTGTATCTTCCTAAGTCTTTGCGAACGCCAGAGTTGGCGTACCTGCCAGGGAGCGGGCAGAGCGGTCTTGAGGCTCTGATTCCTCCGTAATTTACGGAGAAACAGAGAATAAGGAGCCGCATTGTGCCGCGCACACCAGGTAAAGTCCCCTCTTACTGCCACCATAAGGCGTCCGGTCGAGCCGTCGTCCGCATCGACGGTCGCGACCACTATCTCGGACCGTATGGCTGCGATGACAGCCATGCCGAGTACCAACGGCTGATCGCACAG
>JBDOMX010000622.1:0-4827 GCA_039831615.1 Planctomycetaceae bacterium | reverse complement strand
GTTCCGTGTCGATCAGGAATCGGGTGGTTTGAACTTTACAGGCCACTACACTCCTGTCGGAAATCCGTCCACGATTATCTTTCACGACCTCGCAACGGTGGAGTGAAGTGGCCCGTCCACCACGAACCGTGTCCCACCAATCTATCTCATACGAACGAAGAAATGATCAGACACACATCTCAACTGACGCCACTGGCCGTTGTTCTCATCGTTGTATTCTGCGGTACTGCCGTCCTGCCCCATTCGTTCGGACAGGATGAAAACTCGAAAAAGGAGGAACCAGCGCAGAAGCCGGCGGCAAAGAAACCTCAAGAGAAAAAGAAGCAGACCGTCGGACCAGCGATTGGCGGCAACAAGGCAACTCCCATTGACCGGATCAAAGCGGCCGAAGGATTTCAGGTGGAGTTGCTGTACTCAGTCCCTGGCGTCGAGCAGGGGTCGTGGGTCAATCTGTGCACCGACGACAAGGGACGGATTCTGGTGAGTGATCAATACGGCGGGCTGTATCGAATCACACCACCAGCAGTTGGCCAGTCGGTTGATGCCACGACCGTTGAACCGGTGCCGGCCGACATCCGAGCTGTCAACGGCATGCTCTGGGCGTTCGGTGCGCTGTATGTTGGCGTCAACGACTACGAGGAGATCATTCCGTCCGGTCTGTACCGGATCACCGACAGCGATGGCGACGATCAACTGGACAAAGTGGAGTTGCTGCGGGAAGTTCACTCAAGGGGTGACCACGGCGTGCACGCGGTGTTGCCGACGCCGGACGGGAAAGACCTGTACCTCGTGACCGGAAACAACACACGGCCGCCGGAACTGGCAGACAGTTCGCCGGTACGCCGGGTCTGGGGAGAAGAGCATTTGCTGCCCAGCATGCCGGACGGACGAGGTCACAATCGCGGCGTGCTGGCACCGGGTGGCATCATCTATCGTGTTTCTCCGGACGGGAAACAATTTGAAGCGTACGCCTCCGGATTTCGCAACGTCTTCGATGCAGCGGTGAATCGCGATGGAGAACTCTTCACCTACGACGCCGATATGGAATACGACTTCAATACACCGTGGTACCGCCCGACTCGGATTTGTCACGTGGTCAGTGGAGCAGAATTTGGCTGGCGCAACGGTGCCGGGAAACGGCCGCCCTTCTATGCCGACAATCTGCCTGGCGTGCTCGACATCGGCCCCGGTTCACCGACCGGGATGACGTTTGGTTATGGAGCAAAATTCCCCGCAAAGTATCAAAACGCGTTGTTCGCTCTTGATTGGAGCTGGGGAAAGCTCTACGCCGTTTATCTGCAGCCGGAGGGTTCATCGTACACCGCCACCCGGGAAGAATTCGTGACCGGCGCACCGCTGCCAATCACCGACGCCATCATCCATCCGCAGGATGGCGCCATGTATTTCACGATCGGCGGGCGGCGTGTGCAGTCGGGCCTTTATCGCGTGACTTACGTTGGCGCGGAGCCGACGGACGCTGTGCAGGCCACACCGGTCTCCAGCAACGCGAGGCACACTCGTCATATGCTGGAATCGTTCCACGGCCGGCAGGTCCCCGAGGCAATCGATGTCGCATGGCCTTATCTGTCGGATCAGGATCGGTTCATTCGATTCGCAGCGCGCACGGCTGTGGAGCATCAACCCGTCGCGACATGGGCTGAGAAGGCACTGACCGAGCCTGATCCGGCGAAGCAGGCCGTCGCCTTGCTGGCACTGACCCGAGTCACCGGCGTCTGCCCACAGCACCGGACGGACGACACTCCGGACGTTGATCAGGTCATGCGCGACAAACTGTTGACGGCGGTCACGTCGATCGATGCCTTAAATCTGGACTTCGAAACGCAGGCGACGCTGCAGCGCGCCACGCAGATCATTCTCAACCGCTTCGGTCGACCTGATGATGCCATGGTTCAGAAGCTGATCGACAGCATCGATCCGCTGTTTCCCGCGAAATCCCCGGAGCTGAACTGGTTGCTCTGCGAAACGCTGGCGTGGCTCCAGTCACCCACGGTTGCAGAAAAAGCCATGGCACTGATCAGTGAAGCTCCGAATCAGGAGGAGCAGATGCAGTACGCTCGCTCGATTCGGATGCTCACAGCCGGCTGGACTCCTGAATCAAGCACGGCGTACTTCGAGTGGTTCCTGAAGGCTGCCAACTATCGAGGCGGTGCCAGCTTTGAGACGTTCATTCAGTTCATGCGTGACGATGCCGTCGCAGCGCTCAGCGAACAGGAAAAAGAATCACTGGCGGAAGTCCTGGCGAAGGAGCCTGAGATGAAGTCCGTCCTCGAGAATCTGGGCGAAGTCTTCGCGGGACGACCGGAGACGAAGTGGACGCTCGACGAACTCTCCGCGGCGGTACGCACGGGGTTGAAGCAGCGGAGTTTTGACAATGGTCGACGCATGTTTGCAGCCGCCGGATGTTATGCGTGCCATCGCTTCCGAAATCAGGGCGGCATGACCGGCCCTGATCTCACGTCCGCCGGACGGCGCTATTCTCCCCGTGATCTGCTCGACCAGGTTCTCAACCCAAGTAAGGTGATCAACGAACAGTTTTCGGCGGTCACCGTCGTCACCGACGACGGTCTGGTCCATACCGGCGTCGTCGTCAACCTGAACCGCGATTCACTGATGATCAACACGGACCTGACCGATCCCAACAAACAGGTCACTATTGATCGCAAAGAGATCGACGAACTGTTCGTTTCGAAAACCTCACCCATGCCCGTCGGACTCTTCAATCGAATGACCAAAGACGAGATCCTCGATCTAAGTGCCTACCTGATCAGTGGCGGCGATTCGGAACACGACGTCTTCAGCAATTGAACCCATTGGTTGTGGATGCTGCATGATGGACGAGCCATCCGGGTGAGCAACCATTCGCGGTTCCGTTCAAACCGCACGGGTAACTGCGATTTCTCCGGCCACTGGTGAACAGGACTGGGTTGCACGCAGTCTACGCGTGCGTTTGCGTCCAGACGGCCAGTTCATTCAGTTTCTCCACCGCTCTGCCGCTCTGCAGAACAGCGCGCACCTGGCTGACAGCCTCTTTGAGATCCTGACACCGTTCAGCAGCCAGCAGGGCGGCTGCAGCGTTGGCTGTGACAATGGCGGTTGCCGGCGAGTCTTCGCCCGCCAGAGCGGCTCGGACGAATTTTGCACTTTCCTGAGCAGAACGCACTCGCAATGACTGGACATCACAGGTGGGAAGTCCGAAGTCATCCGGTGTCCACTGCATCCGATGCACCTGGCCGGCCGTGACTTCGAAGACCGTGGTGGGGCCCCACAAACAGACTTCGTCCAGTTCGTTGTTGCCGCACACCACCAGCGCTTTTCGTGTCCCCAACACACTCAGCGCTGCCGAGATCAGTTTCGCACGTTGGTCAGTACTGGCTCCCAGCAGCTGATATTCCGCCCCGGCAGGATTGGTCAGTGGCCCCAGTAAATTGAAAATCGTAGGAAAGCCGAGAGCTTTGCGGATCGGGGCCGCGTGCTTCATCGCTCCGTGAACCAGCGGAGCAAAACAGAAGGTAATGCCGACGTCGTCAAGGCACTCCGCCGCCTGCTCAGGCGTCAGATGGATGTTTACCTCCAGTGCTTCCAGCACATCCGCTGACCCGCTGCTGCTGGAGACACTGCGGTTTCCGTGTTTGGCCACGGCGATATCACATGCCGCCGCCACAATCGCGGTGGCTGTGCTGATGTTGAACGTATGCAGCTCGTCACCACCCGTGCCACAGGTATCCAGCAGAGGTCTCCGTCTTGCGGCGATCCGGGCAGCCCGATCCCGCATCGCCTGAGCCGCTCCGACAATCTCAATCGCTGCCGGTCCTTTGCAGGAAATTGCGGTCAGCAGCGAAGCCACGTCGGTGGCTTCGCACTCACCATCCATGATGGCGCCGATGCAGTCGCGCATTTCGTTCGCTGAAAGGTCCTGGCGTCGGATCAACTGCTCAACGGCGGGTCTTAGGATTGGGTGCATGGTGTTGCTAACTCGATGAACTGTCAGACTTCGAATCGGTTGATTTTGTATCGTTCGATTTCTTATCAGCGGATTTTTTGCTGTCACCTGATGACGACGATTCCT
The DNA here is from genome assembly GCA_039831615.1 of Planctomycetaceae bacterium. Lineage (GTDB taxonomy): Bacteria > Planctomycetota > Planctomycetia > Planctomycetales > Planctomycetaceae > S139-18. Next base: position 740 of record JBDOMX010000622.1, on the reverse strand, counting down.
GCGATTTCTTGTCTGCTTTTTCTCCCTTCTTCCATGATTCGCTGCGATAGTCGGTCTGGTAGAAGCCGGAACCCTTGAAAATGATGCCGCCGCCCGCGCTAATGATGCGTTCGGCCTTCAGTTTACCGCAGCCCGGACACTTTCGCGTGGGCTTGGCTTTGATCGACTGAAATTCTTCCCAGGCGTGTTCGCACGTTTTACAGCGGTATTCATATGTCGGCATGAGACTGTCCTATGCTTCTGTGGGTGGATCTTCGGAGACCGTTTCCTGGGGGGCGCAACTGACGATGACCTTGGCCGGACGGACGACACGATCGTGCATGAGGTACCCGGATTCCACCACTTGAATCACGGTCATTGGCGGATGGTCCGAGGTCGGAACCTGACTCAGCGCCGCATGGAGATTTGGATCAAAGACCTGTCCTTCTGCGGGAATCAGCTGCGCCGCGTGGGCTTTCAGTGTGTCGGCGAGTTGTTGAGACACCATGCGGATGCCTTCCAGTAGATTGCCGACGTCACCCGTCTGTTCGGCCGCCTGAATGGCCCGCTCCAGATTGTCCATGGCCGGTAATAGATCACGGACGACGGGAAGAGACTGGTACTTCCGGGCTTCGTCCGCTTCGCGCTGGGATCGCCGCCGAAAATTCTCCAGTTCTGCCTGGCCGCGCAGCAGCTGATCCTGAAGCCTGTTGATCTGCGCCTGCAATTCGGCCGGGTCAGTCAATTGAGCTGCGTCCTCA
>JBDOMX010001193.1:0-4830 GCA_039831615.1 Planctomycetaceae bacterium | reverse complement strand
GGGTCGCAGGCCGAAAGTTCAGTACGTAAAAAAAGCCCGGAAAAACCGGGCTTTGCGAATCCTTGCGACGAACTGCGATTCGACTGGATGGAGGATAAGGGACTCGAACCCATGACCTTCTGGCTGCCAGCCAGACGCTCTCCCAACTGAGCTAATCCCCCGCTTGGTCGCGACGAAACACGTGGGCCATCGTCGCGCATTGAACGCTATCACCCGAATTCCGCAGTGTCAAGGATTCCCGGCAGTCCCACGACTTACGTCCCAACTCACCCCTTTCGAGAGAATCCGGCGTTCCGGGTGTGGGGACGGCCATTTTTTTTCGCAGGTCACTGTTTCGCAAGTCACTGTGTGGTCGCATTCGCACGTCGATGCAGTGGCTCGCTGCCAGACACAGCCTTGCCGGCGACCGGTTCGTCCAGCGGGTCATCGATCGACAGGAAACTTCCGTCGGACCGTCCCGGGGCATCCGTGTAGTTCAGTCGCCACAGCCTGTGGGGCTGGAGTTCGTGCATAATCGTCTGGCAACCCGTGCAGGTTGACAGGATCACGAGCAGCGCGATCAGACGGTTCATGGGACTCCCCTTCCGGACAGATTTGAATTGATATCAATCCTGTATGAAGCCGCCAGTCCCGACTTGAAGGGACGAAGCGGTGTGTTGTTACTGGATTTCGCTCCGGGAATCGAGGACGATCTGCATGCCACAATCGCCGGACCACGCAGACCATAGACTGGCTGCCCGTCGCCGGATATTCGAATGTTGGCTCGCCAGTGGATTCTGGTGTCTTCAATTCGCCCCGACCGGCTGCGAGGCCGCAGTTTTTGCCGCTCGCTGGAGGACCTGATGCACATTCCTGCTGTTTCTTCGCTTCGATTCGCGCCTATTCTGCCTCTGGCTCTGTTGTTATCAGCCGTTTTTCCCGCGGTTGCTGACGACGGTGAATCGCTGCCCGCCATTCCCGCCAAACTGGATTTGCAGGATGAAGACACGTTTGTGTTCCTCGGGGACAGCATTACCCACCAACGCCTTTACACTCAGTATGTGGAGTCCTTCTTCTACACACGGTTTCCCGAACGACGAATTCGGTTTCATAATGCGGGAGTTGGTGGAGCTCAGGCCTGGGACGCTCTGCAGCGCATGAAAAAGGACGTGACGGACCTTCAACCGAAGTACGTGTCCATCCTGCTGGGGATGAACGATGGCCGCTACCGACCGTTCGATCGCGAGATATTCACTACGTACCAGACGGACATGAATGAGGTGATTGAACAGATTCGTGAGGCAGGAGCAGCTCCGATCCTGATGTCACCAACCATGTTCGATTCACGAGCCGCCAAACTGCGCCAGGGAAAACAAACGGCCGAGATGCTGGCCGAATACAACAGTGTGCTCGCCTATTTCGGTCGCTGGTTACAGCATCAGGCCATTGAGTCGGGTCACGCCTGGGTCGACATGTACGCACCACTGAATCGATTGACGGTGAACCAGCGCAAGCAGGATGCCAGCTTTACGCTGATTCGCGATTCCGTCCATCCGGATCCCCCAGGTCAGGTAGTGATGGCCCTGGCAATGCTTGAGCAGCTGGGTGTGGGAAAACCGCTGTCCAGTATCGTGATACGAACGAGTGGACGGAAAGGGCCGAAAGCACGCGCCACAGGCGGCGACGTCAGCCATTTGACGCTGATGGACGGGCTGCTGGAATTCGACTGGCAAGCTGAAGGTCTGCCCTGGGTTCTGCCGGCAAGTGCTCAGGCAGGCGTCAAGCTGACACGCGGGGCACATCGGGTGAGTCGTGAAATCCTGCGAATTTCCGGCCTGAAAGCGGGACAGTACGAGATCGCGATCGATGATGTGGTGGTCGCCCAAGTCAGTGCCGACCGTCTGGCTCAGCGGCTGGAACTTCAGTCGAATGAAAAAACGCCCCAATATCAGCAGGCGCTGGCCGTCGCGAAACTCAACGAAGAAAAGAACACCGGTCCAGTGGGTGCCCTTCGTGATGCATGGAGAGAATTCCAGGGGTTCGCACGCGTGAAACGTAATGCGGAAGCACAGCCCAACAATCAGGAGCTGCAGGACAAACTTAAGAATCTCAGCGTTCACATGGCAAATCATGATCAGCGTGTCGACGCTGCTCAGCAGCAGATCGCAGAGTTTGAAAATCAGATCTACGAAGCCAACAAGCCACCCCTGCGACATTTTGTGATTCGAAAGGTGACGAAGTAATGTGGCGTTTAACTCTCTTGCTGATTTCCGGCCTGAGTCTGTCGGTGTCGACCGCGGTTGCTGAACAGTCGTCCATTGATGCGCTGAGGGAAGTCCAGGGAACGACCGGAGCAACCACGGCGCGCAGAGCAGCCAAAATCATCTCGGCCGGCGGCGCGGCGAATCTCATCCCGGTGCTCCATGGATTTCAGAATGCGACGGCACTGGGTGCCAACTGGTTGCGAAGTGCGTTTGAAACGATTGCCGCCGCGGAATCCAGCGCCGGACGAGACCTTCCTGCGGACCAGCTGACAGAGTTCATCCTCGACACGGAAAATGCTCCGGCCGCACGTCGCCTGGCCTATGAGTGGTTGCTGAAGCAGGATGAAACAGCTGAAGCACGTCTCATTCCTGATCTGCTGGAGGATGCTCATCCGGACTTTCGCCGCGATGCCGTCGCCATGTTGATTGATCAGGCGGAGGCTGCCACTGGAGATCAGGCAACGGCACTGTTCAGACGGGCACTGAAAGGTGCGGTTCATGACGATCAGGTGAAGACCATCGCGGAGGCTTTGGAGGCTGCTGGCGATCCGTTGGACCTGCAGGAGCACTTCGGGTTTCTGCCACAATGGAAAATTGTCGGGCCGTTCGACAACCGAGAAATGAAGGGGTTCCCCAAGGCCTATCCTCCGGAGTCCGAAATCAATCTTTCGGTGGAATACGACGGACAACTTGGCAAAGTCAGCTGGCAGGACATTTCAACGGAAGACGGATACGGAATCGTCAACATCGGGGAGCAGATTGAAAACTACAAAGGGTCATTGATGTATGCGGTGACAACATTTCATGCCGCCGAAGATCGAGACGTTGAACTTAGGCTGGGGACGCCCAATGCATGGAAGTTGTGGGTCAATGACGAGCTGATCTTTGAACGCGAAGAGTATCACCGTGGCACACGAATGGACCAGTATCGTGTCCCCGTGTCACTACGCGCCGGTGAGAACACAATCATGCTGAAGGTTTGTCAGAACGAACAGGAACAGGATTGGGCTCAGGATTATCAATATCAGCTGCGCGTGAGCGACCCCAGTGGTGCGGCGATCCTGCCAGCGGGAGAAAAAGATGAGTAAGTTATTTGCCCTGTTATTGCTGGGTTCAGCACTGCTGTCCCAATGCCGTGCCGGCGACTGGCGACAGTTTCGCGGAACGTCGACCGATTCGATTGCGGTGGGCGAGGCACTCCCGACGGAATTGAGCGGAGAGACGGTCGCCTGGCAGACCAAGTTGCCTGGTCGAGGTCTTTCCGGCCCGATCATCGTCGGCGATCAGGTGTTGATTACGGCCAGTTCCGGTTATTACGACGACCGATTGCACATCATCAGCCTGGATGCAGCAACGGGAGAACAACAATGGGAACGGCGTTTTCAGGCCACTGGCCGCACGGTCGCTCATCCCAAGATGTGCGTAGCTACGCCGACTCCTGCCAGTGACGGAGAGCGCGTCTATGCGTTCTATTCCAGCAATGATCTGATTTGCACCGATTTGGACGGCAACCTGCAGTGGTATCGAGGTCTGGGAGCCGAATTCCCGAACGCCAGTAACAGCCTGGGAATGTCGTCTTCGCCGATCGTGATTGGCACAACGGTGATTGCTCAGGCAGAAAGTGAAGCGGAGTCGTTTGCCATTGGCGTGGATACGGTGTCAGGCGAAACCAAATGGAAACTCGACAGACCTCGCAAAGCGAACTGGTCGAGCCCGACGGTGCTGCCGGCTGAAGGCAACCGGCCGGCGCTCGCACTGTTGCAGTCATCGGCCGGGCTGACGGCCGTTGATCCGGACACCGGTACGGAACTGTGGACGTTTGCGGACGGGGCGTCAACCATTCCGTCGGCAACCGTCAGCGACGGAAAGATCATTGTCCCTTCGAACGGACTGACGGTGCTGCAGCCGTCAGTGGATGGGGCGTCATTTGAGTCACTTCGTAACGCCTCGGGAGCTCAACCTGGTACTCCCAGTCCACTGGTGATGAATGGGATGATGTTTTACGTGAACAGATCCGGAGTCCTTGCTGCAGCCAGTCTGGAAACGGGCAAACGTTTATGGCAGGTACGGCTGCACGGACAGTTCAGCAGCACTCCACTGGCTTCCAACGGACATTTGTTTTTCTTCAGCGAGAAAGGAATGGCGACGGTCGTGCGTCCGTCCGAGGGTGCTGGCGAAATCGTGTCGCAGCTGGACCTGACGGAGACCATCCTGTGCAGTCCGGCAGCGGCCAACAATGCGCTGTACGTCCGCAGCGACGGACATTTGTGGAAGATTGCCGATCAGAAGTAGGTCGTTTTCGATTCAGTTGGGTATCTCCGCCCGACCGATCCTGACGCGTTGTGCAGGTCGGCACGGCTGCTGATCCTTTTGCGACGCAGAAACCAGGTTATGCAGCTGTCAATTCCATTCGCAGTGGGTATCGGCGGCTGTGTTGGCGCGCTGTTGCGATTCTACATCAGCAGCGCGGTGCATCGCGCGGTTGGAGATGAACTGGCGTTTGTCGGAACGCTGCCGGCGAACCTGATCGGTTGCTCTCTCATTGGCGTGCTCCTCGCGGTGGCGCAACGCACGAGTCACCTTTCCC
>JBDOMX010000500.1:0-21350 GCA_039831615.1 Planctomycetaceae bacterium | reverse complement strand
AAAAGGGGTGCTGAGCTCGATAGATGAAGTCATTTACTTAGGCGATCCGATTAGCCGTTTGCCAGGGAGCGCCTGTTTTTCAATCAAGTTCATCGAAGGTGAGTCATTGATATTGAACCTGGAACGGCCACGGCGACAGTCCAGCCGGGCGGTCGGATCGCCGGCCGGAGTTCCACCGATCCCACGGCGATGATTGCTAACGTCGAACAGCGGCTGGCGGCGACACTCTCGGCCGTCGAACGCACCGGGGAACAGTGGAGTCGACTGGCCGGCAACCTGAATCGCATGCTGGAATCATCGGGTCCGGACGGCGTCAACACACTGCAGCAGACAGCGTTGGCGCTTCACCAGTTCACCCGCACGATGGGAGCGGCCGAAGAGACGCTCACGGCGGCCAGCTCATTGTTGAATGATCCGCAGTATCAGCAACAGCTAAGAAACACAATGGCGGCGCTACCCGAACTTCTCAATGAAACGCGGTCAACGCTGGAGGCAGTAAAAAATGTGGCCAGTCGCATGGACTCGACGACGGCCGCGATCAGTGCCGCAACCGAACCACTGGCGATGCAGAGTGAACAGCTGGTGACGGATCTCGCCAGTTCGATGCCTAATGTGCAGTCAATGACTCGTGATTTGGCACTGGTTTCGCGGGCTATGAACGCTGAAGACGGCAGTCTGAGAAAGCTGATCACGGATCCATCGATGTATCAGAATCTGGATCGTACGGCAGTTTCGCTCAGGCTCCTGCTGGAGAACCTGAAACCGGTGATCGCCGATCTGCAGGTCTTCAGCGACAAGATTGCTCGGCATCCCGAGTTGCTTGGAGTTCGGGGCATGGTTCGCGGCAGTGACGGAGTCAAGAATGAAGCGGTCAGGCCAGCAGGTTTCGAGCGACGGTAATCGGGGGGCATTGGTTTTTGAGGCTGGTCGGAGTCTGCCGAATGCTGTATGACCGGTTCCGAAGTTGCGCACGGTACCCAGGTGCGAAAGGGAGGTCGGCGTGTTCTTTCTGAGGAATATCCATCGACGGCTGGTCACCGGATTCTCGCTTGCGCTGCTGCTCGTGATTGCCCTCGCCAGCGTTGGTGCTGTCGGGTTGCTGTGGCACCAGCAGGCGATTGCAGATCTGGAATACGTGCTCGACAAAGGTCCCGATCGCAACGGCCTGCAGACGTCATTCACGGATATCAATTTGGCGGCCAGCAGTCCGATCGATCTGACAGATCCAGAATCGATCGGCGCGCTGGAAGTCGAATTTGATCGTGCGGTCGCATTGGGGAAAAACAACCTCACTGAATTCCGCCGACGCATCGAAGACATGAAACTCAAGCCGACCTTCGAAACCGGTCAGCTGATGTCCACCCGCCCTCAGGTCTTCAAACGCATCCGTTCGATGGAATTACAGCTCGCTCAGTACGACAGGATCAGTAGTATTCTGAGCGCATTGCCGGATCTGAACGAAAAAGAACAAACCGACACATTGATGAACTTTCGCCTCGAAGTATTTGAGGTGTGTACAACTCTCCGAACAGGCGTGCTCAGCCTGCCGGCGTATCAGGATCCGAAATATCTGAAGGCGAACCTCGACGACGAGAAGAAACAATCACGGAGGCTGCTGATCGCTCTCGAGAGCATCGCTGCCGGTACCATGATCTCCATTGTCATCATGTGGTACTGTGGCTTTCAGTGGGTGACAAACCCGTTGAGAGAGATTACCAGCGGAGCTTCCCGCATTGCTGAAGGTGATCCGGATTTTCGAATTCCACCGGTGTCGCGCTGGCAGGACGAATTCTCACTGTTACGGACAAATGTGAATCTCATGGCGGATCGGTTTCAGGACGCTGAGCGCGACCTGAACCGTAAAGTCCGCGAACGCAGCCAGCAGCTGGTTCGTTCAGAGCGACTGGCGGGTCTTGGTTTTCTGGCTGCCGGTGTTGCTCACGAGATCAATAATCCCCTTTCGATCATCCGAGTGGCTGCAGACGCGCTCGATTACCGACTGCATGATAGTCTGCCGAAAGATGATCCGGATTGCGATGAGATCTTCCAACGACTCAAAATGATCCGCAACGAATCCTCGCGTTGCGGTGAGATTACTGCTCGTATCCTTGATTTTTCCCGGAATGATCAGTCTATTGCGCGCGTCGACGACATCACGAGTGTCGTCAAATCGGTGCTGGCGATGGTGCGACCAATGCCGACGTATCAGGATCGTGAGATTATCTTCAACCGGTCGGAACCACTCCGGCTGATGATGAACGGAGCACAGATGAAGCAGGTCCTGCTGAATCTGATCTTTAACGCATTGCAGGCCACAAAAGGAGGCGGACGAGTCGAGATCCGATTGATCGAACAGTGCGACTGGGTTGTCGTCGAAATCGAAGACGACGGCTGCGGTATGTCATCGGAAACATTGGAACATTTGTTCGAACCGTTCTATTCGACAAAACCGACCGGACAGGGCACCGGACTCGGGATGTGCATCACCCATCGAATTATCGAAGACCACCATGGGACAATTGAGCCCATGAGCCCAGGAGACGGGCAGGGCAGTATGTTCCGTGTGCGTTTGCCGTTACGGCAGAGCAAACGCGAAGTTGCCTGAATTCTCACGGCGTTTGTGCCAAAGCCGGATTACGCAGACCGCGAGATCGTGTGAATCCGGAGTGCGGGATTGAATCGGAGTATCTGGTCATGAGCGTTCAGTCGGAGACTCGGTTCCAGGGCAGATTTTCTTTGTTCAACTTGCCGTCGGCGGAATTCCGCTGCGATCACTGACTCCACAGCGATCGTACAGAACCCACGATTCCCGCTGGCATCGATTGGTTTCACTGATCTATACTCTTCTGTGAGTCGGCCCATGACGGTAGCGGTAAATTCGGGTGTGTGGATCGGGAAACCTGCCAGGATCCGGTCGACCAAACTGATTCTTCAGGCCAACGGCCAACGGCCAACGGCCGGCGCGCTGGCCGTTGCTTTGTCGGCCTCTGGCAAGTCGATTGAGAACTGGAGTACTTCGCGTGGCGCAAAATGTGATTTATGGTTCGCTGGCCGTTGCGGGCGGCATGATTGTGGCCTCAATCCTTGACATCGTGATGGGCTACCCGTTCGGTGGACATAAGGTGGCCGACATCATCTTCCTGATCGCGGCCGCAGCAGTCATGTGGATGGGAATTGACTGCCTCAAGGGTATGCGCAAAAAAAAGTAGGCCTGTCGGACATCCGGCAGATGCCGGCCAGTTGGCCCCTGCACAAGCCCCAGGACTCTGCCTGTCCCTGCGATCGTTGCCGCCCGCAGCCACGCGAAATGCGGCCTGTCAAACGCCGAGATCGCATTCCAGCGGAGATCCTCACGGTTCGTTCGCTACAGCGGCGACAACCGAATTCCGCATCAAACTCGGTCATAGATTGCCCCGCCTGGTCGGCTTGGGAAAACTGAACCGATCTTCCGGCCGACAGACTTCCCGGCAACTTCGCCAGACTACCAGACTGCTACAGAGCGACCCGAAATCGACGCAGGTAATTGGCGGACAAAAGGGTTGAGAAGTTCAAGCAGCCGATTAGGCGGGACGATAGTTCGAGCAGTCCCTCGAATTGCGACTTCACGCCGACCGGGACCAGGTTGGTGTTATTTGAAACAGGTATGTTTACCGCGACTGTTTCCTGTGGTTTCGATTCGTCCGCATCTGAGTATCAACGCGACCCATCACAGGTCCGAATCTCGTAGCAGGTCGAGGGAATGACCGCCTGGGTGTCAGACGGTCTTACGGCGAATCGAGGATCAGTACAACGGAAGGTCGACGGAACGATGTCCCAGGAAAGGAGACACACAATGAAATGGATCAGGATGTTCAGTGCAGCGATCGCGCTGTTCGGGCTGACCGCATCAGTTGATGCCGGTCTGTTCGGATTGGGTGGCTGCGACAAAGGTTGTGGTTGTGCCGAGGATTGTCAGCCGGCATGTTGCAAGCCGACGATCGCTCGTCCGTGTTGCAGCAATGTCTACACGTACCAGCGCAAATGTTCAGACATCAAGCCGCCTTGTTGTGACAGCTGCTGTGCACCGGCGGATTGCTGTGCACCGGCCAACTGCTGTGGCAACAACGGATGCTGTGAGAACACGTGTTGTGCTCCAGCTGCCTGCTGTGACAACGGCAACGGGTGCTGCCACAACGGTGGATGCTGCGAAAACACGTGTTGCGCACCGGCCGGCAACAGCTGTGGCAACAACGGATGCTGTGAGAACACGTGTTGTGCTCCAGTCGCCTGCTGTGGCGAAGGTTGCGGCGAAAACAACTGCTGCGAAATTGCCAAGTTGATCTACACATCGATGACGGCCTGCTATGCCAAGGATCGTCGCAGTGCTCTGCATGACCTCGGCGACGATTACGACTGCTGTTGTCATCCGGAAATCATGAAGGCCTTCATCTGCGGGCTGAACGATACGGATGAAAAAGTTCGCAAGAAGGCTGCTGATGAAATTGGTGACCAGCTTCGAGCCAATCGTTGCTGCTGCAGCCCGGAATTGACTTCTGCTCTGACCTGTGCACTCGGCGACTGCGATCGCGGCGTCCGGCGTCAGGTTGAAGAGGCCCTCGAAGAATGTGGCTATGAAATCGTCGATGGCTGCTGCAACGGCTGCTGTGACGATGGCTGCTGCAACGCCTGTGGTACTGGCTCAGCTCCGGCAGCCCACGCTGCTCCCGCTGCAGCTCCTCAGGCACCAGCGAGCGAAGCCGTGCCAGCTCCGGCTCCACCAGAAGAGCCTCAGGCTTATTACCCTTCACGTCTGCGTAAGACTTCTTACAGCGTGAAGAGCAACGGCGGCCTGGCTGAACTGTTCGGCCTGGCTCGTTAAATCGGCCTGACTGCGGGATCGATAGGACACAGGTTGTCGGTCTCGTTGAAAAACTCAGAATGCAGACGGCTTCCGGGGCTTGCCCGGAAGCCGTTTTCTGTGTGTACTTATCACCTCCGACGGCGTCTCGTGTGCGTCGTTCGAAGGCATGGGGGGGCCGCCGTAACCGCGCAGCTGTTTGCTTGCAACCAAGACGCGGATCCTCCATTCTGCGGCGCCCGTTGCTGTCCAGTTGCCAGGAATACGACACGTGTCCGCCGGAACGCGAACCCACTATTCTCAGATTCTCTGCTCGATGTGGATCGTCGGGTTTCTGAGTTTTTTCTTTAGCCAGGACCTGGCGAATAGTCAGTTGTGGTCGCGAGGAGGGATTTGGCTTGAGGCCATTCTTGATCCATCGCTGCTGAATCCATTTGACGCCAGCCATGCATTTGCGGTCGGTGTCGATGCCGGCTGGCACCTGCTTCCGCAGCGATGGCCGTTCCTTTGCATTGCGGGTCTGCTGCTCGTCGCTGCATTCGCCACCGGCACTGCAATCACTCGACGACTGCTGCACGCAGCTCCATTGTCGCGTTGCGAACGCTTCGTCATTCAGGCAGGGCTCGGACTGTCATTTCAAAGCCTGTGGACGCTGATCATTGGCAGCGTTGGGCGATTGTCGTTTTCAATGGTGGTCGCTCCTGGAACTGTGTCCATACTGTTTCTTGCCGGCGGGTCACTCCTGCGGAGATTCAGCAGAACCGAGAATTCGCGGCAGCCTCCGCTGACTCCCGCATACGCACCTGCTTCCCGACGGCTGTGGATCTCTGCCGGACTGGTTGCACTCCCGTTCCTCATTCTGCTGTTGTTGAACGGATTCACGCCGCCGTGGGAGTTTGACGTCTGCGAATACCATCTGCAGGGGCCCAGGGAATGGTTCCAGATGGGTCGAATTTCATTTCTGGAACACAACGTCTACACCAGTTTTCCGTTCCTCAGTGAAATGCTGAGTCTGGATGCCATGGTACTTGCCGGCGACTGGAATGACGGAGCCGTTGCGGCAAAGTTCGTGCTGGCTCAGTTTCAACTGCTGACGATGGTGTGTGTCTTTGCCACCGGTCGGCGCTGGTTTGGAACCAGCGCCGGGCTGATCGCAGCGGTCGTGTACATATCGGTCCCCTGGACGCTGCGAATCTCATTGATCGCGTATGCCGAAGGAGCCATCACATTCTTTCTCGCGGCGTCGGTGATGTGTGTCCTGATCACCTGCAGCGAGTCCGATCCCTCAGTACAACGCCGATTCACACTGATCACGGGCCTGCTGGCCGGCAGCGCCATGGCAGCGAAGTATCCGGGCGTGGTTTCGGTTGTGATCCCGGTGGGATGGCTGCTGACGTGGTCATTGCGAACGAAGCGCCGATTGTTGTTGCCGACAGCATTGCTGTTCGGCGCGGGAGTGCTGCTGGCGGTGGGGCCGTGGCTGGCCCGTAACGCTCTCGACACCGGAAATCCGGTCTATCCTTTGATGTATCGGGTTTTTGGGGCCGAGGACTGGTCACCCGAAATGGACGCCAAGTGGAAGAACGGTCACTCAGCCTCCGAACACAGCCTCGCGAACATCCCACAGCATTTGTTGAATGTGATGGTGTTCAATGGCTGGACCAGCGGGCTGTTATTCGGTCTGTCCGTTCCAACTCTGTTCGTGCTGCGAAGTCACTATCAATCGAGAGTCCTGTGGGCAATGGTCTTTTGGATGCTGGCCACATGGTGGGCTTTGACTCACCGTATTGATCGGTTCTGGATCCCGATCATTCCGGTCTTGGCGGTCCTGGCGGGGGCCGCATGGACGATATTTGAAAACACCTGTTGGCGAGTGCTGCTGATCGTGTGCGTGGCCGGTTGTACTCTGTTCAACCTGCAGTTCTGGCGAATGCCGGAACTCACGGGTTTCCAGATCGGGCTGATGGATCTCAACGTGGGGCGTTCACTCGTGGTTCGAAGTGACTTCCAGACTTTGAATTCAGGATTGTCACCTCAGGACCGAATTCTGATGATTGGTGAAGCAGAAGTCTTCGATCTCCGGATTCCCGCGTTCTACAATACAGTGTTTGACGAGTCGCTCTTTGAGCAATGGACGGCCGATGAAAAAGACGATCGTCACGGGTCAGCTGAGCGGGAAATGAAACCTGCTGACGCTGTCCATGACGTCCTGCAGGACCATGGAGTGACGCATGTTTACGTGAATTGGCTGGAGATTCTGCGATACCGCGGGGATGGCAGTTACGGTTACACGGAATACGTCACTCCGAAGCGCCTCCGGCAGCTGGTTGAGGCTGGTGTTCTCAGCGAACCGACGGCGCTGAACTACGGGTTGTGGACTGAATTGAGAAAGGAAGAGCAGAATCTCATTTTGGACTGGCCAGGCTACGAGGATTTGCTGACAGCTGATTCGGTCGGCAGGAAGCAGCGGTGGGCACCGGTCCGTCTGTACAAAGTCAGGTAGCCAGGATTCGAAAATCAAATCGCCGGTTCACCATTTGCGGCTGGTGCCGCTTCACCAGTTCCGCTGGGATCGTCCGTCTTCCTGCCCAGGCAGCGTTCTGACACGCTGTACCAATCGCGACTGTTACCGGAGTAGGCGACAATGAGTTCCGCCAGCAGCCCCAGTGACAGTGCCTGACCCCCCAGCAGGGCGGAGGCGACGCTATAGGCCAGCAATGGCCGGCCACCGATCGCTTCCGCTGGCAATACTCCCATGACGTTCATCAGGCACCAAAGTACACCCAGCCAGGTGAGTCCAGCCGCTCCGATCCCGAAGAAGAATATGCCGACAGCTCCCAACGCATGCTGCGGTCGTCGACCAAAGCTGATCAGAAATGTCACGGTCAACAGATCCAGGAGTCCTCGCAGGAAACGACGCACACCGTATTTCGAATATCCGTGCTGTCGAGCTCGATGGTGCACAGTCAGCTCCGTGACCCTAAACCCGCGGGCGAAAGCCAGCACCGGAATAAACCGATGGAGCTCTCCGTAGATCTGGATTTCGGCGGCGACCTCAGAACGAAACAGCTTCAGTCCGCAGTTGTGGTCGTGCAGCTGTAATCCTGTCAGTCCACTCACCAGCCAGTTGAATACGCGACTGGGATAAACCTTGTGCCATGGATCCAGTCGTCGCTGCTTCCAGCCGTTGACAACATCGAAGCCCTTGTCCAGCTGTTTCAGAAATGCGGGGATTTCTGCCGGATCGTCCTGCAGATCGGCATCCATCATCAGAATCAGATCGCCATCAGCCGCCTGCATGCCCGCAGTGAGCGCCGCAGCTTTGCCAAAATTGCGTCGAAGGCGAATCCCGGAGATCCGCTCGTCGTTGTCCGTCAGACGACTGATCGTCTGCCAGGATCCGTCTGAGGACCCATCGTCGACAAAGATCACTTCAAAGCAATCGACGGCCTGATTGGCAGTCGCGCGCACTTCGTCCCACAGCTGATCGAGGCTCTCTTCTTCATTGAGCACTGGCACGATGATCGAGAGCATCACGAATTCCTGGCAATCCGACCGAAGTCAACGCTCGAGTGTTGTGGCAACGCAGTTTTGGATCCTGATCGTTAACAGTGGCAGCTACTCAGTGACTTCATCCTGCACAGGATTGGTCAATCGACCGATCTTTTCAATTTCAATCGTCACAGAATCTCCGTCCTTGAGCAATACCGGCGGCTTGCGAGCCATCCCGACACCGTGAGGCGTTCCTGTCAGAATAACCGTTCCCGGGGACAGGATCGTGCTGCCGCTCAGGAACTCGATCAAGGTCGGCACATCAAAAATCATGTCGTCCGTATTCCAGTCCTGCATCACGTTGCCGTTGAGTTCGGTGCGGATACTGAGGGCGTTCGGATTCGGAATTTCATCCGCCGTTACGAGGCAGGGCCCCAGTGGGCAAAATGTGGCAAACGTTTTCCCACGGCACCATTGTCCTCCACCGTATTCCTTCTGCCAGTCCCGAGCGCTGACGTCGTTGGCACACGTATAGCCCAGTACATAATCCAGCGCATCGACTCTGGAAACATTGTGACACGGTCGTCCGATGACGACCGCGAGTTCACATTCGTAGTCAACGCGATCACTTTTCAGGTGTCTCGGCAGCACGATCGGGTCGCCGGGATTCTGCACAGCGGAACTGTTCTTCATGAACAGCACCGGGTAGTCAGGAATCGGCGAATTCCCTTCCGCGGCATGTCGGCGGTAATTCAGCCCAATGCAAAGGATGTCGACCGGGTGTAACGGCGACAGCAATTTGCCTGACACAGGAATGCCGCTGTCTGTCAGATCAGCGTACAGATCGCCGTCCAGCCGAGTGACTGTTCCGTCGTCATGCTGACGTCCCCAAACCGCACTGCCATCCTGTTGTTGATATCGAACAATTCTCATGAAGCCTGTCCAGTTCCTTCAGTGCCGAATGCAGTCTGCGGTCTGCGGTCTCAGACCGACACTCGGGATCATGCAAAAGAGGGTAAGTCGACAGGATAACAAAAGAAAAAGCCTTGTCCTCCTGAACAGGAGAACAAGGCCATGAGAGAAGGCAGGTTCGGCAATTGACTCCCGCCAGCGGAGTCCCGCGGGCTTATTGCAGGGGGATTCCTGAAGGATATACATGAATCGGACGACCGGCAGGTGCGGCAGAATACGGTGGATGGTTGATTGCCTGCCTGGCCGGCGGAGACTGGTGCGTTGATACCGGCTGAGGTTGATAGCTGGCAGGGCTCACAGCGGACGGGCGCATTTGTTGGAGCGTTGCCTGAGAATGCGTTTTCCCGTTCAGGTAGTCAACGCGGTAGCGATTCCAGAACTGCTGAGAGTACGGTTGACCGTGTGCGGCTCCCCAAACACTGGTGGCAATCTGTGTTTGAGCGAAGACGTGTCTGTAGTTGTAGGGGCGGAACGAGTTGAATCCGCCGTAAGCAGGGATCCGCTGGAATTGACCATGCAGCCATGGATCCTGCCGATTGAACGGGTACAGCTGGGCGCCGGTGCCACCGGCGACCATCTCGGAATACATCACGCCCGGCATTCCAACATCCTGTGCCGACGCAAATGAAACGCTCAAAGAACAAACGGCGAGAGCAAGAAACGGGCGACGCATGAGACTCCTCCTGAGTACTCGGATCCGCAGACGGCTGTAGATGAAGTCAAAAACGATCGCGGAGACCGTTGGAATGATTCCTGAGGGCAGGGTGTCCGCAATGAATTCACGGACATGCCCTGAGTTCGTATCGGTCCGCACGATCCGCGTCTTTTTCCAAAGCTGAAAAAGCGGCGGGTCCGCTCAATTCCACGCCGAACACCTATACCGAATGGCCTGACCGTCAAATCTTAACCTATTCCGAATTACCGGATTTACCAGGGGCGACGGCCATGGATGGCGTGTATGAAACTGGCACAAGTCGATGCCTCACCGCTTTGCCAGGTGCATGTCTCGGGCGGTTGAGTCGGATCATTTGTGTCAATTGCACCCGGAAATTTGTTCCGGTGGAGACTCCCTTCGTCAACCGTGAGATCAGAACTATGAAACAACTCTTTGCAGCCATGCTCAGCTTGACGGCATTGTTTGCCGCCGTGAGTTCCGCCGACGCCGGCATTCTGAAATGCCGCAAGTCCCGTCACTGTGATCAGTGCGCCCCTCCGGCCGCGAACCATGTCTACGAACACGCACACCGCAGTCGCGACTGCGATTGTTGCCAGCCCGTTTTGTGCGCGGATTGCCGTTGCCACGCCGTTGCCACGGCGTGCTGCGGCATGTCCGCTGGATTCGGTGGTGCTGCTCAGTTGGGAGCGATCTACGGCATGAGTCACCTGGCAACGCCTGGTGGATACACCGGATACGAAGGCCTTCCGAATATGGACGGTGGTGGGCTGAATGGCCGATTTCCGTATCACAGTTATCGCCGCCCCTGGGCGCATCCTGGTCCACAGTCAGTCAATGTGAGTATTGTCTGGTAAGAGTTGACCGACGCCGCTCAGCTCAATTGCGGTTGTCATTCTTCGGTGAATACTGTTTGAAGATGGGTGCGTTGATGCTGAATCTGCCAGTATCAACGCACCCAAACTTTCCCCGGCTGACCGGCAGATCCTGCCTCAGATGACGACCGATTCGGACTGCCGAAGTCGCGCCAACCGACAGACTTTCCCTAATCGGACCAGGAAAGTCCGATTCTGTCAAATGGCCCGCGTTTACCGTCGTCTGCTGGAAGTCCCTGGAGGTGCCGGGACGATAAGCGATGCAACGTGTGCAGATGACATCCTCCGTTTCTAAAGATGGAAGTTCTGTGGTGAGTTCACCACCGAGGATGAAGACGAAACGTGGCGGCGGGCCAGATACTCTGCCCCGGAGATGCGACAGGGAAGGGGCAGCTTCGATATGTCAACCGGCTCTCTCGGTTTGGGCGAAATCTTCTGCAAACTCAAAAATCTGGCTCGACCGATAGCCCATCGGGCAATCGGTCTGAGTATATCCTCCGCTGTAGTGACCAGTGCAGCGTCGGCGCAGCTGGCATTACCCGGGCTGGACTCCGGGAATGGTCAGGCTGCGCCCGCATTTCAGGTGCCCCCCAGTGATGAAGAATTCAGCGGTCAGGTGGATGCCATTCACAGTCCGAACATCGACCGGATGGTGGAGTCCAGATACAAACTTGACGTCGCCCGCCGACACAGCCAGCTGGTCATCACACGCCGCAACATCCGTCGAATCCACGTCACTGATTCTGACATCGTCAACTATGTCCAGTTCAGTCCGTCGGAATTGTCCATCGTTGGCCAGCAACTGGGGACCACGGATCTGACGCTTTGGTTTGAAGGGGAATCCACGCCGTCGCGATACGAGGTCACCGTGATTCGCGACGAAAATATCGAAGAACAGCGGCGCATCGACTTTGGCCGCCTGGAACGCAAACTCGCGATCATGTTTCCTGACTCTAACGTTTACCTGACTCCAATCGGCGTTCAGGTTCACGTACGAGGCCAGGCTGCCGATGCCAAAGCTGCCGACCAGATCCTGCAGGTTGTGCGGACCGAAGTGATCAGTTCGTATGGCCGCTATGGTGACACCTACGACCAGACGTCCTACGGTGGAAACGGCGGTGGAACCGGACCGCTGGGCGCGGCGGGAGTCGCCCAGCAGATCGGGGGACAGTTCGGAGGGCTCAACGATATCATCGTGAATGATCTGTCCGTGCCTGGTGCGTACAACGTGATGCTGCGAGTCATCATTGCTGAGATTAATCGCAATGGCCAGCGCGACGCCAATGTCGACCTCAGTGTCGCTTTCAACAACGGTCGCCACGTGATTAATTCTGCTCTTGGTGGTGCGGGCGGCAACCAGGTCGGTGGAATCCTTGAAAACGGACAAATTCAGACATTCATCCGGTGGTTGCAAACGAACGGGACAGTCAGTCTGCTGTCCGAACCAACGCTGGTGACCATGAGCGGCCATCCGGCGAGTTTGCTGGGAGGTGGCGAATTCGCCGTCCCGACGATCATTGGACTTGGCGGCGGGCAGCAAACCAGCTTTCGAGGTGTTGGCACAAGCATGGTTGTCACTCCAACGGTGATCGATCGCGATCTGATACGGCTGCAGGTCCAGGCAGAATTCAGTGAGATCAGTATTGGTAACACCGTCAACGGAATACCCGGTACAAGTGCCAAACGAGTGCAGACAACGGTGGAGTTGCGAGAAGGTCAGACGTTGGCCATCGGAGGACTGTTGTCGCGGCAGACCTCGTCCACTGTCAGCCGCATTCCGTTGCTTGGTGCGATTCCGTATCTCGGCACCCGCTTATTCCATTCCAAGACGTCGTCCGAGGGAGATACGGAACTACTGGTGCTCGTTACGCCGGAAATTGTCAATCCGATGGAACCGGACGAAGTCCCGCCGTTGCCGAATTTTTACGTCACCCACCCCAACAACCATGACCTGTGGCACTACGCTCGTACTGAGGGAAATCCGGATCAAAGCGTGTATCAGACACAGCCGTACGGATCCGGGGCGACTGCTGGCGTCCCACAGGGATACAACCTTTACAATCCCCCGGCGAATGGTCCGGGATTCCAATCTGGAGGGTTCGGTGGAATGCAGTCCACACAGTCGCTGCTGCCACAAACGAATTCTTATCTGCCGCCGGCTCATCAGATGCACCAGTATCAGTCGGCTCCATCAGCGATTCACACCGCACCGCAGATACAGACTCCTCCGTCCATGCACGCTCCCATGACACCAACGATTCCGAACCGGCCGATCATGACCCCACAACCAGGTGGGCCACAGTCACCGTTGCCCCCGGTTCCGGGACAGCAGCATTCGTTTAATGTTCCTGCGACACAAAAACCTGGCCTGACCGCTCGATTGACGTCCATGTTTCGTCGCAGTCCAACGCCAGCCACTCAGGCAGCAACACCTGTCTCCACCGCCGGATGGCAGCGTTAATCGCAACATCATTCACTGCCGACAGCTTTCGTCCCCTCGAAGTCCCTTCGTCCGCGTCGCTGAATCCGCCAAGGAAGCCGGGTATCACCATGACTCAACAACAATTCCCGACGATCGGGTTGATGACTCTCGTCGCAATCGCCGGTTCTCTCACCGGCTGTATCATTCCCCTGCCATCGTGTGGCCAATCTCACTCGTTGTCTGTTCCCGATGCCGTGCCGCTCGGCTCGATCAGCCGAGCACACTGGCATACGATGCAAACCAACGGTGAAGCGAACGACTTTGTTATTCACCGGAATGAATTTGTCGACAATACATCCGAGCTAAGTCCTTATGGCCGCGATCACATTGCTGAGATTGCGGCACGGATGTCGTCGTCGCCGTTTCCCGTTCTTGTACAACGCAGCTACAATAACGCAGACCCGGAACTCGATGCGATCCGTCGACAGCTGGTGGTGCGTGTCCTGACAGATCTTGGTAACCCGGACGCTGATACACGCACCGTGGTGTCTCAGCCGTATACAAACGGGCTGAACTCCACCGAAGGCGCACAGGACCACGGGCGGTTCGTGCGTTCCCGTTCGTTCAGCAACAACGTGGCCGGCGGAAATGGCATCTGAGCAGCCGGTCGCTCCGTCGATTCATACGAAAACGTCGCCTGCTTGCCGGCAGTCGACGCTTTTCGGCTCATCCTGCCTGCAGCAACGGATCTGAAACTGCCTGATCCGGTCGAGCTGCATGCGACGATGACGTGAGCCTTACTGAAACGATCGTCCACCCAGTGGCTGCCCGATTTTCTGCAGCGTCTGATTGTATTCGTTTTCCAGCTGCTGGCGCGTGCTGCGATACTCCGCCAGCGGGTCAGGAGCTGCCACACTTTGGTCGCGATAACCGTGGCCCATCACCGGCGGTGGACTGAAGTAGCCCGGGCCCGGCTGACCGGGTGTGTTCAATGGCGGTCCTGCGGCACTCGGCTGCTGCATGCCGTAGGCTCCGTAACGGTGCTGGCCGTCAATCGCCGATTGAGTTCCACCGCTCGGAACCGATTGCGGCCATGCGACCGGATTCGTCACCTCCGGGTACTGACTCACCGTAGTGGCTGGTGCATGTGGCATCAATTCCTGTGGATGTGAGACACCTCCGTGAGTTCGGTTCCCGGCCTGTGGTCCAGCGTATTGCTGTTGCGTCGCATGTTGTTGTGGAAATCGTTGAACCTGACCTCCCGTGGAAGTTGCTGGATTGCCGTAGAAGGGTCCCGTCTGATGTTGAGGAGCACGGGGACTTTGTATTTGCGGCGCCGGATAAGCTTGATTTTGCAGACCGCCGGATGACTGGAAATGGCTTGCCGGTCCTGGGACACCCGTGTTTGGGCCGTTGTGAATATGCCGGCCGCGCTGAAACTGCATTGGCGGTTGCTGTGCAGGATACGATCCGTTGGGACCCGCATCGATCGCTGGTATTTCCGCCGGCACTTGTGCGGACCTGTGCTGGGCCGTGGCCTGTTGAATCAGATCTCGTGATGACGTATAGCCGGGGTTATAGACATTTGCGGAGGGCGGCAGTTGTGGTCTGCTCAAATTCTGTTGGTGCGGTATCTGAAGTGTCCCGCCAACAGTTCGCGCCGAATCCAGTGGAGAGCCTGCAAATGGTGCTCGGTGCACCGATGTTGTGCCAACTGGCTGTTGCATGTTCGCAGGGGACACACGATTAGCGTGCGTCTGGTATCCGGCCGCCGAAACAGGTTGAACTCCCCCCCGCTGGACCTGCTGTGTTTCGATCACGCCATTCGGATTGAATAACTTCGGCTGGGTCATCTGAGTCTGCCATGCATGCGATCCGCTCGATTGGTCCGCGGGATAGTGAGGTGTCCTTCCGGGCGGCAACAGATGCCGCGGACCTCCCGGACCGGCGATCAATGGGCGCTCATGCTGTCCGGGAGTCATCGGGCTTCCGAACTCTGTTGGAGAAGCTGTCGGCCGATGTTGATCCGTCAAACTCGCCAGCGCCAATCGGGCCTTCGCAGCGGGATAAACCTGGCCCAGACGTACTAATGCCGAATCCTCATTCCCCTGACGTATATCGAGGATCGCCAGGTTGATATGTGCCTTTTCGTGGCCGGGCGAAATCTGCAAGGCGCGATTCAGGTACTGAGATGCTTCGTGGTACCTGTTCTGCAGCAGATAGGAATAGCCCTGATCGTTCAACAGGTTGACGTCATCGGGGCGAATAGCTAACGCTCGCTTGTAGGAATAGTCGGCCGATTCCCAATCCTGATTCAGATCCGAAACGATCGCCAGCCCATGAAAGGCTTGCGTGTTTTCGGGATCAATCCTGAGTGCTTCGCGGAACGAGTGAGTTGCTTCTGACAGCATCGGCGCTGACTGGCCGGTATCTCCTGCCTGGAGGATCGCATTCTGACCGCGTCTCAGCCACGCATCAATACGGTCCAGTCGGTCCTGCTGCTGATTGTCTGTTGCTGAGCCTTTTCGTGGCTCGGATTCGTCAGCTGTGCGCTGTCCGGTGTCCGCAAATACTTCGTCGCGCAAGTGATTCAGCTCCGCCTCAGTCAGGCTCGCAACAGATGAATCATCTGTCCACGGAAACAACCGAGTGACTGGAGTCTGGCAACCCACAATCAGAAAAATGGACAGAAACGGCAGATAGCATGCACGAACGAACATCGGCAGCATCCCTACTGAGAGTTCGACAGGTGAGATAAGATCGCGGTCCCAGGCGGGCAGCGCGACCGACTGTCATGAGAAGAATGAGACGGCACGTTTAACACCAGGACGCACGATCCTGAAGTCTGCATTCGGGCTTATAAACCATTCTCCGAAACCATGTCGATACGTCCCTGGCGATCCTGAAGTCGTTCGGCAGAATCTGCCGAACCACAGCTCTCAACTGCCGCCAGTGACGGGTTGACTTGTTTCAAGCCACTGAGTGTGCCGACTTCAATGCGGTCGATCGGACCAGGCCAGGGGCACGAGCGTCGCATTCAGGCTGCCGCTGCGAAATCCCTGAAGGTCGAGTGTCACGTTGCTAAAGCCCAATGCGAGCAGTCGGTTGACCAGTTGTGTTCTTGTTTCTTCGTGCACTAACTGTGGCAGCTCCGACACTGGCACTTCGATCCGAGCGAGATCTCCGAACTCACACCGCACACGGAATTCACGGCAATTCGTCAATTCGCGCACGCAGGCTTCAGCCAGTTCTACTCGACGAACACGATCCTCGGTCACTTCCACGCCATATGCAATCCGGCTGCTTAAACACGGAGACGCTGGCTTGTCCGCAACACTCAGCTTCCAGTGGTGAGCGAGCAGTCGGACCCCCGCCTTATCGATCCCCAGTTCAATCAGGGGACTGCGGACGGAATGTTGTCTCGCTGCCGTCATCCCTGGCCGATGATCTCCGAGGTCATCGGTGTTGGCGCCATTCACCATGACGTCTGCGCCCAGCTCCTGCATGTGAGCAGACATCAGTTCGTACAAGGTGTCCTTGCAAAAAAAACAGCGATCGCCGGCATTGCGTCGATACTCATTGCGACCGAATTCCTGTGTGGAAATCTCAATCTGCCGAATACCGATTGCCCGCGCTTCCTGCTCGGCAATGCGACGTTCCGACTCGGCCAACGACGGACTGACTGCCGTCAACGCCACCGCCCGATCGTCCAAAGCCAGGACTGCGGCTTTCGCCACAACGGCACTGTCGACACCGCCGGACCAGGCCACCGCGACTGATCGCAGTTCGCTCAGCAGATCCACCAGCCGCTTAGCCAATGTGGCGGTTTCGTCCAGTTGTGCGGTATCCATGGCATCTCCGGGAGCTCATTCAGTACAGCCAGCCGTCTCTCAGGCGGCAGCGACCCGACACATGAAAAGTTTGAGGCGCTCCGTCCCGTTCGCGAACGTTGACGGGAGCCGGCAAGCGGTCTCATGACCATCGGTCCAGGTCGATCCACTGGAAAATTCCGCACATTCGTTGAACGATCTGCGGTACCAGTCCACTGCACTGCCTGATTATGTAAATTCGGCGCAATTCGCAGAAAACTTCACTCCACCTCAGGCTCCTCTTCACCTCATTATAGTGTCAACAACGACCGTGTGCGACAACACCGCGACCAGGACTCTCGATATGCATCTTATTTGGCGCCCGTGGATTCTCTTCGGGATTCTCGTGGCTCAGCTGGCCACACAGGCGTTTGCCCAGGAAGACAGTCCGAGTCCGGCTGCAGCCGCTGCCACCGAAAGTACGTCGACCGACGCGCCGCAAACCACTGATGCCTCGCCTCGACCGGCAACCTGGAACCGTCTGATTTATATCCCCTTCCGAGAGCTGCAGAAGGTCTTCAACAATGAGGACGCCACCGCTGTTGTTCCCTACGCCGAATACGTCGAGCTGCTCAGGCACTACTGGATGAAGCAGGATCTTCGTCCGTCGCCGGACGCCCTCATTTCCAAAGCCGTCTACACGGCCAGTGTCGAAGAAGAAGTCGCGCGCGTTACGGTAGAATTCAGCATCATTGTCCTCCGACAGGACGGTTGGGCCCGAGTGCCGGTTTCGTTCGGCAAATCCGCGGTAGGCACAATCTCATCCGACGACGATGAGAACACCATCCTTAGAGGAACCGGCGAAGGAGAATACGAGCTGCTGCTGAGGAAAGCCGGTCCACGGACCGTCAATCTGGAGCTCTTAGTCTCCGTCACCACGTCGCCGGATGCCCGCACGTTCGAACTCGATTGTCCAGCCGTCGGCATTAATGAGCTGCAGGTTACCATACCCGAAGGCGAACAGACGGTGCGCGTCAGCCCTGTCGAAGTCCTGCTGCCTGCCGACGGAAGCAATGAATCCCGGACTGTTGTCAAAGCGGCGCTGGGAGCGACTCGCAAATTCGCGGTTCGCTGGTTCCCCAAAGCCAGTTTGAAACCGCAAATGGATCTGCTGGCCAGCGTCAGTAATCACACTGTGATCCGGATCGAGCCCCAGCTGATCCAAACAACCAGTAGTTTTACGTGGGAGATTCTTCGAGGAGAACTCCGGGAAGCCTCAGTGCTGGTTCCCGCCGATGCACGCGTCATTGATGTTGTTGCGCAGTCGGGTCGTATTCAGGCGTGGGAAACCACTGCAGTGGAAGGCGGCCGGCAGATTCGCATTCAGCTGTTGAAACCGGTTAGCGGGAAGCTTCAAATCGAAGTCCAGACCGAACGCGTGCCGCAGGGTGAAATACTTCAGCTGCTGGGTCGCGCTGACGACAAGACTCTGCACGGAGTCCATGCGGACGGAGTGGTACGTGAGTCGGGCCGACTCGAAGTTGCCACGGATTCATCGCTGACCCTGATTACGCAGCAGCATTCCGGCGTAAAGCGTATTAGCGCATCAGCACCGAAGTCCGCGAATTCGCTCTTGTGGGATTTTTCGGGTAGCCGCAGCAGTCTCACCGTACAAGTCAAATCGGTCGAGCCCCGCGTGACGGCTCAGCAGGAATCGAAACTCGTTTTCGGAGACGATGAACTTCTGTTGCAAACACACATCGATTTCATGGTGGAAAGAGCGGGTGTCTTTGAGCTCCAGTTGAAGTACCCCGAATCCCTGGCCATTGATTCTGTCAGGGCAGACGGGATGAGCGAATTCAATGTCGATCAGGCCGGAGGCATCATCACGCTGACTCTCACGGATCAACGGCAGGGAAGCATCGGTGTTGACGTGCGAGGTCACCAGATGTTTGATGCCGGCATCGACAATTCGGAGACGGTGCTCCCTGCTGTTGAACCACTGCACGTGGAACGCAGCACTGGCCAGGTCACTGTTTTGGCACCCCGGTTTCTGGATGTCGCTACGGTCGAAGAAAAACGCACCGGGGTGACTCCTGCGGGGAATGTGGTCGATTCACGGGTCGGTCAGGCGCACACGGTATCGCACTGGAATTTCACCGAACAGCCCTGGACTCTGGCCGTCCGTACTTCGCTTCGCCCCGCACAAATCGACGCAACGATTGCCACCACAGCTCGGATCGATCCGGAAGTAGTCAGATTGACCAGCGAAGTGCGTCTCAATGTCCGCAATGCTGGCATCGACACATTTCGCATCGCAGCGCCGGAGACCGTCGCCGACGACGTGCGTTTTAAATCTCTCAACCCCAGACACGTGATCCAGCAACGGAACAAAGCCACCACCGCCGAAGACGGCTGGGTGATCTGGACACTGGTCCTTCAGAATGAAGTCAAAGGAGCGGTGCGGTTTTCGGCCGAATGGGAAGCAGACCTGGCTGACGCTGATGAACCCAAAACCCGATCTTTTGTTGCAGAGCCTCTGCGTGTGTTAACACCATTTTCCGAAGGAACGGATCGAAGACGTCGGGTCACACTCACTCAGGCTCGTGGTGAGCTGCGTCTGTTACGACACAAGTCACTGTCAATCACCGCAGTCCCCGGCGGAGAAACCATTGAAGCGATCGACGTTCGCGAACTGGAGTATCTGCCGCAGGATGGTTACCTCGCGTTTCGCTATTTTTCTCAACCAGCGTCTGCCACCGTGGCAATTCGAGAGCATGAACTGCACAAGGTGGTGGCTACGGTTGTGTCCAAAGCTGCCATTGAAGTTGTGACCGAGAAGCAACCGCTGGCCAGCTACCGGTGCCGCTACCGGATCACCACGAGCGAACGCCAAAGGCTGAGGGTCGATGTTCCAACCGACAGCGAATTGCAGGCACCCTCACTGAATAATCGTCGCACGACATTCGAGCCGGCTGACGATGTCGAAGCCGAAGCGAACTGGCAGGCCTACTACATCAATATCTCTCGGACAGGCACGTCCGACGACAGCTTCCTGTTGTCGTTTCAGCTGCGTTGCCCCATCGTCAATGTCAGCGTGGATCGATTTCCGTACGAAGGTCAGGGCGGTCGTCAACTCATCCGTATTCCGCGCATTGGTGATTCGTCCGGCGGGACCGTCGTCCAGGCAACACATGTCGGGATGTGGACTCCCAAAGACGTCTGTGTGTTTGGCGAACCTGAACACTGGACAGTTCTCGGAGGACAGTCATGGTCCATCCTGCATCCCCTGGAATCATCGAACCATCGCAATGCCGCCAGCTCTCTGAGCAGCTGGATTGGCGACGAAGACTCTGCCAGTGAATTTGCATATCAGGGGAACGCCAGTCTGTTTCGATCGCTCGGTAGCACGACGATTCTGGAGGTCAATTGGCGGAATCGTCCGTTTATGGTTGCGGTTGTCACAGGAACGCTGGTGCTGATTGGGCTCGTACTACGACATACTTCCTGGGAAAATCGTATCACCTTAATTCTCCTGTCCTTTGTCGCCGTCACCGTTTGGGGACTGTTCGACGCCAACGCAGTCGGTCAGGTCGTCAACGCGGGGTTTATTGGCCTGCTGGCTGTGGCGGCGATCTGGACGACTGGTTTGCTGATCGGTCATCCGCCAAAAACCGGATCCGGCCCCCCGCACCGCGGGAGCGGTGGCATTGCCAGCCACGGAGACGATCCCCCTCCTCCCGAAAAGTCCTCAGACAGGAAACCATCGGGACACACAGCGGAAGTGCCTCCCGGTACGGTCACACCCGCCCCAGGCGTCAAAGAAACGATGGACAAACTGATGGGGGGGAAATGAGGATGAACTTTCTCAGTCCAACCTCCGCAGTGGGTCACAAGGTCGTTGAATACCGGATGAGGGTTCGGCTCTGTAGCGGCCAGCCTTCTTTTTCTCGGACTGGACGAGAGCAAACGAATCAATCTGCCGTTGCGGATGATGTCGGTCGATTCTTTGTTCTGATCCTGCTCGCAATGGCTTCCCTTTTTACCTCGCCGGCACTCGCACAACATCCAACGCGCACAGAACACTTCGTACCGATCGATCAGCTCGACGCGGTCTTCGAAGTGTCCAGTGGAGTCCTGTTGCCTCGGGGGCAATACCGCGAATTATTGGAGCAGGCCGAAGCGTCGAGGAACACGGCGTCCGAAATACCGGCGCCTCTTCTCATTCGAAGTGCAGTCTACAGCGTGAAACTCGCGAACAATCATGCTT
>JBDOMX010001153.1:3059-4838 GCA_039831615.1 Planctomycetaceae bacterium | reverse complement strand
TGTCAGCGCGCCGGTGAACTTCGGGTGGAATTGAACCGGCTGTTGATCTCACTGACGAACGCCGACATTGCAGCACCGGGAGGTGACGTTGATTCCAACATCGAACACGACATGCAGGTACAGACTCGATTCTACCTGCAACATATCACCATGAAGACGCAGGTCAGTTGTCTGGAAGCCGAGCGTTTTCTGGCCTGTTGTTTGCCCGGTTATGCCGATGACGTCGAGCGTTCCGAAGAGGAGCAGGCGACCGTTGAATTGCACCGTGCGATTTTCCATCGGGACGTGGCTGAGACGCGCCGCTTGTTGCCTGGTTACCTGAAGGGACTCTCGGGCAAGCCGTTGTTGTACGTGCCTTTCGAGCAAGGTGGGAAGCCCGTTCCGGTTTTCGAGGCGCGCGCATTGCAGGCCGTCTTGCGGTTTCTTGTTTCCGAGTTGCCCCGATTGGGAGTGCTGCGGGAGACCTGGCATGTTGTGCAAACCACGCACGACTTGGAACGCTCGACACATCCGGGCGGTCCCGCCGTGACCGAGTTTGACCGCTTGTTCCGTCGCGCACTCGAGCGGACCTTGGAATCGGTCATGACTTCCTCGACCCGTTGGCGTTTCGGTTCGTTTCGGGATGAAGACCTGATTGAGATCCTGGGGACGATCGTCGATTCGTACCAATCACTGTGGTTGAATCATGCGGAAACGATGCGACTTTCCAGCGTCGAGCCAATGCTCGACGACGACTTCTGGCAGCAGATCGTGGAGTTCATCGGTCGCTACGGATCGGACTTGTTTCACGCCAGCCATCTTACGCTGGGGCATGTGCGCTCGATTCTGCACATGGGGGTCGAGTCCTACCTAAACCACCTGACCGACGACCGCGACCCGTTACAGAACTTTCTGTTGTTGGATGACATTGAAGACGGAAAGATATCGATGGAGGATACCGTCGATTTCCTGGAGGCGATTTATCAGGCGATTGTCGACAAATTCGATCGTTTTCTGGAATACAACACCACGACAACGCAATCCGACTATGGCGAGATGTTTCATTGCCTGCTCGACTTTCTGCGACTGGAAGTCGAGTACGACCGGGAAGTCTGGAACCTGACGCCGGTCGCCATCGCGCATGCCGTACTGGCGCGCTCGGGACGACATGCGACTGCACGCATCTGGGAAGGGCACCTGCGAAACGAGACATCCGAAATGGCCGAGGAATTCGTGACGAGGCTGGATGCACTCGAACAGCACCACGGCATGCGATTACCCTCGCTGGCCGACCACGTCCACGAACGGCTTGTCAAACCGCTGGCGTTGGACCGCCTGTTGGCCCTTGTTCCTGCGGCGTCCGCCGAGGCAAAACAGGACGAGTCGTCTGGCGAATCGTTCGCCGCATTACAGAAGGAGATCGACGGGTATCTGGTCGAGACTGCTGGTGCGGGAATCGATGTGCCCCCCTGGTTGCGGCAGTTGGAGAAAGCCGTCGATCGGGTCGATCATCCAGTTCTTCCGCCGGGAGAATTCGCCGACGTCTCCATCGATCTCCCGCCGATAGAGGTCGCATTGAGCGACATGCGTCGGCAGTTGGAATCATGGAGTGAGCCACTAGTCAAACGGAAAAAGCGTCGCGGCGAGTGAATCACCGCGACGCTGTTTGTGGTCGTGTCGTCTCGACGACGACGCCAAGCCGTTTAGCTCTCTTCTTCGTCGTCCCCGCCCTTCTTATGCCGCTCGACGATTTTGGCCTGTTCGTTTGGCGGGACGACTTCGTAATGGCTGATTTCCATC
>JBDOMX010001153.1:0-3049 GCA_039831615.1 Planctomycetaceae bacterium | reverse complement strand
TGTCCGCCCGTCATGCTGGAGAGCGAACGGGCGTAGGTCATCACTTCGGCCAACGGGGCTTTCGCGTGCAGAACCTGATATCCGCCGGGGGCACCGTTCATGCCTTCCATGCGTCCGCGGCGTGTGTTCAGGTCACTGCTGATGTCGCCCAGCTTGTCGGCAGGCACCGTGATTTCCATCGTGACAATCGGTTCCAGCAGCACGGGTTTCGCTTCCTGAAACACATTCCGAAAGCACATGCTGGCAGCCATCTTGAACGCGGTTTCGTTGCTGTCGACCGGATGATCCTTGCCGAAGAACAGTTCGCAAACGACGTCCTGCACCTGAAAGCCCGCGATCACACCCCGATCCATGCGTTCCCGCATGCCTTTTTCGATGGCCGGAATGAACTGGTTAGGGACCGAACCGCCGCTGATCCGATCGATGAAGCAGGCGTTGAATTTCGGATCGTAATGGAACGTCCGCAGACTTTCGAAGCGGCTTTTTACGAAGTACTCATCCGGGTCGATGTCGTGCGGACAGGCTGAGATCTTGAAATGGACTTCGCCGAATTGTCCTGAACCGCCCGATTGCTTCTTGTGCCGATAGTGACCTTCGGCTGACCCGGTCACAGCTTCGCGATAGGGAATCTTGGGTTGATGCGTAATGATCTCGACCTTGTCGCGCGCGTGCAGTCGGTTTTGTATAATCAGCAGATGCAATTCGCTCATGCCGTGCACGACCATTTCCTTGGTTTGCTGGTCGCGCGTGATCTGGAAAGTGGGATCTTCCTCGACAATCTTCTGCAGTGCGCCGGAAATCTTCGATTGATCCGCCTGACTTTTCGGCTCGACCGCCAACCCCACCATTGGCTTGGGGAACAGAATCGGCGGCATTTGAACACCGCTGACATCTTTGGTGAGCGTGTCACCGGTATGCAGCTCTTCCATTTTGACCAGCGCCACAATGTCACCCGGTCCAGCCAGGTCGGTCCCGTCCTGAGTCGCTCCCTGCACGTCGAGCAACTGGCCGATCTTCAACGCCCGACTGGCACCAGTACTGTCGACCGATGAGTCCTTCTTAAGCTGTCCGGAGTAAACGCGGATGTAACTCATCTTCGCGACGAAGGGATCGATGCGGGTCTTGAAGACTTGTGCAACAAGCGGACCGTCAGCGTCACCTGCCAACTCGGTTTCCTCGCCCGCTTCGTTGAGGGCCTGGCGTGTGAGTTCGCCAGGAGCCAAGGCCATGTTCGCCAGCGCGTCCATGAACTCGGTGACTCCGACATCGGCCTTTGAACTCGTGCAGAAGATGGGAATCAACGTCCCCGCCGCCATCGCTTTCGAGATGCCGCCGGTCACTTCGTCGGTCGAAAGTTCCTCACCTTCGAGGTAGCGTTCCATTAACTCTTCGTCCGCCTCGACGATCGCGTCCATCAATGACTGATTCAACTCGGCCGGGCCGATGGGGACACCGTCGGGGACAGTCTCCGGAACGTTCAGCGTGCTCACCACGCCGCTGAACGATTCGCCCAATCCAATGGGCAGGTTCAACGGCACACATCGTTGCCCGAACGTCTCCTGGATCGATTCGAGCAACTGCGGGAAGTCGATGTTGTCCGCATCGCATTTGTTGATGAGAATCATCCGGGCGATACCGGCCGCTTCCGCTTGCCCGAAACAACGGCGCGTGTTGACTTCAATACCGGAACCCGCACCGATCGTCACTACGGCGGTTTCGACCGCACGCATGGCCCCGACCGCCTGCCCGATGAAATCCGGATAGCCGGGCGCGTCGATCACGTTGATCCGCTTGCCCGCATGCTCGAAATGCACCAACGATGACGTAATCGAGTACTTCCGTTCCTTCTCGTCGTCATCGGTATCAATCAGACTGCTGCCGTCGTCAACGGAACCGGCGCGGCTGGCGATCCCGGCCTTGAAAAGCATCAAGTCGGCGAGCGTCGTTTTTCCGACGGCCCCATGCCCGACTAAAACGACATTCCTCAGATCGGCTGTGTTGTGCTTCGTCATCGGTGTACTTCATCCTTCCTGACTCGACTTCCGCGGGCCGGCAAAATCCCGCATGACGGATTTCCATGAAGCAGTGCAGACACCAAACCGAAGGTTCTTGTACCGGTGTTGTATTCCGGCGATTGCCGTGTTTCGCGGTTTGGCGTGAGTTCTTCTATTCATCCTCAACGAACAACGTGTCTCGACATGCAAACTCTTTGGCGTTTGAATTCGCCCATCGAAGTGACGCTGGATTCTAAGCGAACCGAAATCGAATCGCCACTCGCAACCGGGTGATTTCATCAGAGCCGGTGGTCTTGCGGACAACACACACGTCGTGAGCTTGACTTCTGACGAAAGAAGATCGGGGGTCTCGTCAAAACGGGGCGGGCAGGAGAAATGCGTGATGCTCGAACAGCACTAGTCGGCCGTGGGCATCGATGAACGGCGTGAAGAACAACAGCACCACGTACACCATGACTAGCGGAATCAACAGCAGCCGACACCCCCACCGCCAAGGCCACGCGGCGATTTCAAGCTTCTTGATGCCTCGACGATACGCCCAGCCGACCAGAACATGAGCTGGCCACAGACTGGCAATGAAAACAAGCGTCACAAACCAGGCGGCGTCTCGCGGCGGCGGAACGATCTTCAGTAGAGGTAAGGGCAACGTCAGCACGAACAGCGACACAATTGCAATCAGGCTGGCCAACGGTGCGCGACGAAACACCTCGCGGGTGGACTTCAATTCAAACGCACCCCGCCACCGATTCTCTGCCGCCAGCCGCGCTTGCGTCGCCTGTACGTCCGCCAGCTCTATTTGCAGTTGCCCCGCGTCAGCTTTGTGCGTATTATCCTTCTCAACCTAGGTTGCGCTTTACATTTGACAGCTTGACAGCAGAATTACTTGTAAAACGTGTAAACTACATGTAATTTGGTGTTTTCTGGTATGTATTGACAGATGACATGTGATATTAAATTTGACAGCAATCGCCCGTGTCACCCTAGGCGTGTCACGTGTCAATTCCAGCTTTACAGCGCGATGCTCAGATGTAAAG